>CBDUCU010000159.1:0-8033 GCA_965365725.1 uncultured bacterium
TCCGATGATCGAGCCTCGATCGACGCTGCGGCTCATCGCGCGTCGAAGGTTTTGCCGTTCTTCCTCCTTGCGCCGTCGCTTGATGCCTGCCGCCACCGTCGCCACAATCTGCTCGTTCTGAAAAGGCTTGCGCACACACCCGACAGCGCCGCGCTCCCATGCGCCGATGGCCGTGTCAAATGTAGCGTAGGCCGTAATCATAACGACGACCGCCTCAGCGTCATGCTTAAGAAGCTCTTCAAGCGTGCGCAAGCCACCCATGCCGGGCATCGACACGTCGAGCAGCACAACGTCGAACGGGCGGCGGCCATAAATTTCCAGGCCTTCCTCACCCGTCTTCGCCAATTCGACGCGGTAGCCTTCTGCCGAAAGCAGCGTCTCCAGCACGTCGCGCATGATCTCCTCGTCGTCAACGACAAGGACTGAGCCCTTCTTCGCCATATCACCTCAACAGCCGTTGCTTGTGAATCGTCAATCGTGAATGGATAAAACCTGTTTCTGAAAGATTTACTATTGACGAATGACGATTCACGAACATTCTACCCGATTCCGGGACGGTGACGTGAACGCGCGGCGAATTATCTGATGGTGTTGACGGCGTTGCGTGTGAAGAGCGCGCGACGGTCGGAAGGGGTTAACATAGGACGTGCGCGCTCGCCTGTGACGAAGAGATCGAAGCGGTCTGTGTCGAAGCCGTGAACGCGCACGTAGGTTGTGCCGAGGTTGAGAGTCTCGTCGGCAGGAAGACTTCCCATATAAACGATGCGGCTGTTTGGCAGAAGCGCCCACAAGACATATACCTTTGCATCGACCGTGCGCGGAAGCGGCAAATCGCTAAAACGGAGAACCACGTAAGCGCGCCCCGCTTGCTCGGTTGCACGCGCGCGTCCACGCGCACGCGTCGCAAACTCTGCTCCTTCCAGCTCAATCAAGCGGCCACCGCCCCGCGCATCGAGCGCGCCTTCAACTTCAGAGTAGAAATCGCCCGGTGCGACGCGTCGCGCCGCACGCGCGCGCACGGGCGTGGGGTCGGGCGAAACGCTCGGCGTATTGTCCACATTGGGCACAGCAAAAAGGGCTGTTGCTTCATTGGCGCGCGTCGAGAGAATAGGTGCGCCAAAAGGCTTATCGGCTGTGGCGGCCTGCTCGGCTGTAACGATGACGGTATAGCGCTCAAAGCCGGGATGCGTGAATGAGAGTCCGCCGTTGCCGCGCCTGTCCGTGCGCAGCTCGCCGAGACGCACAATGCGCCCCTCGCTGTTGGCCCACACGACGTAAGTCTGTGCGCCGCGCGACTGCGATTGCGGATCGGGAAGACCGAGCGCGGTCAAACGCGCGCGCCCGCCCTCTGCGCTCGGCTCAATTGTCAGCTGCCCCGATGCGTTCGGAGCAAAAGAGCGCAAACGAACGTCGATGCGTCCTGCCTGTGCGCGCAGCATAGCGTTGATCTTTGCGTTGACTTTTGCGCGCCTGTCTCCTTTGGCCTGCGACTTCGCCAAGCCGCACCAGACGACCGCGCCCAGGCAGACCACGACCAGCATCACGCACAAGGATTGCCCGCGCCTTACACAGATCTTCGACATTGATGGAGATTCCCGCCGCAGGTTCTTTAGGTAGAGCGTGGCGGAGATTATCATCGCGCGCGCGAAATGAAAACAGTTTCTTTCTTAAAAGTTGTCAGCAGTCAATTGTCCGTAATTAGTTGTTCACATTACCACGACCTGAATCTGTCGTTGGCAATGGCAACTAACGCAAAGCCAACTGCTGATAATTGACCACGCACGACAAAAAACGAACAGCTTTTATTACAGCTTCCTCAAACCTTTGTCGCTCATATCTTAAAGTTCCTCGCGCCGGATGACGAAAAGGTATATGCAAGGTCGCGCGCGCGGGCGGGCGATTCGCGCCGCAGTGCGCCTGAAAAGATGTCCTTCTGTGACGGCAACGGTCGTCTCGGAAAAGATTAGCCATTGGGAGTTTCCTGAAGATGCGCAAAAGAAAGTATATGCCCCTCCTCGGAGCTTCCATGGCGACTATTATCGTCTTGTGTCTGGTTGTGTCCGTCAATATGCGTCTGCCCGGCGCGTTGCCGGACGCAGTCGCCGCGCCGCTCGACAAAGAGATCAAGCGGGCCGAGAAGATTATCGACAGTCTTCGCGCCATCGAGCGCGCCGGGGGCAGTTTCGAGACGTTTCGTTTGGCCTTCGGCAGATTCTATCCAGACATCTTTGAAGACGTGGCCGCGCTGCGCGAAGGCGACCTCAAGACCGATCTCGGAACGGCCGTCTTTCTTTATGAAGCAGCCTTTCGGGTGTGGCGTGCTGGCGATGCGACGATCAGAAATTGCGACGGCGAGATGCGAGAGCTTTATCACAAGCTCTGTCTTGAAAATTTGAAAGGCACGCGCGCACAGTTGCTCCGCGCAAAGGCCCGGCTCCACACGCGTTGGGCTGAATCGACGCTCAATCAAGTGCTCGGCTGTGCAGACTCTGCGACTCTCAGCGCGACTGCTGAAGTGCGCGCTGCGAGAAACTTCGATCTCGCACTGGCGGCGCGAGCCGTCGCCGAGCTCAAGTCGCTCGAACGCGATGTTTATCCTTACAGCTCGGTGGCCGCATTTGAGGAGGGGCACGCGGCGGTTGCCGTATCGTCACTCAAAGAATTTTCTGCGCGTGCGTCGGAAGCGTTCCTGACAATAGACCGCGCGCTTGCCTCGCTGCCGCGCTCTCCGCTTCGCCAGACGCTACAGAACGCGCGCAACTCATACCGCGACGGCCTCTTCTGGTGGCAAAAGACCGAGCCGCGAAACGCGCTCACCATCTCAGCCGACGCGCTCCTCGAACAAGACCCGCTCGAAGCCGCACACCTCGACGCAAAGGCCGCACGCTACACGGTCGTCCTCAACTGGCGAAACGCACAAAAGCAGACCGCGCGCGCCGAACAACTTATCCGCTCATCCGCAAAAGACCTTCTCGCATTTCGCTAAGAAATTTTTACTGTGAACGTAAAGGTTCGCGCCGCTTTCGCTCGCAGCGTTTGCGATGCATCGTCATTTCGCGCGTGCGCGTGAAGACGGGTATCATGCAAAGCACTTCTATCTGCTTTTTTGTGTTTGGCGAGAGGTTTAAGGTTGATGAGAAACTGGAAGCGTGTGCACGCCCTTCTGCTGGTCGTGTTGTTGACTGCGTCGCAGATTTCGTGCGGCTGGTTGGGCGGCGGATCGTCAAACGACGGTACTTCGGTCTCGGGTCGTCCCGCACCACATTTTCGTCCGGGCTTCAATCTCTTTAGTCCTGAACAGGATGTTGAATTGGGTCGTCAATCGGCGCAGCAGATCACGCGCGAGGTTACGCTCTTAAACGACCCGGCCGTCGTCGAATACGTTCAACGTCTCGGCGCGAAACTCGCCAAGCATGCGCCCGGTCACGACTTCCCTTATCAATTTCAGGTCGTCGGCACACGCGACATCAACGCCTTTGCTCTGCCCGGCGGCTTTATCTTCGTCAACGCCGGAGCGATTGCCTCGGCGCAGAACGAGGGCGAGCTGGCCGGCGTGCTCGCGCACGAGATAGCGCACGTCGCTCTTCGTCACGGAACAAATCAAGCGTCGAAGGCTTACATCGCGCAGGCAGGGCTTGGCGTGCTCGGCGCGCTCGCGGGCGACAGCCCTGAGATGGGCGAGATCATCAACGCCGTCGGCGGCGCAGGCGCAAACATGCTTTTTCTCAAGTTTGGGCGGACAGCCGAGACGCAGGCCGACCTCGAAGGCGCGCGCATACTGGCCGCCGCCGGATACGATCCACGCGACATGGCGCGTTTTTTTGAGACGCTCGAAAAGGCAGCGGGCGGGCAGCGCACCCCCGAAATGTTGAGCGACCATCCAGACCCCGGCAACCGCATCGCCTCAATCAACGAGTTAGCGCCCACGCTCAACATCAGCAAAACGCCCGTGCGCGATAGGCCTGAGTTTCAACAGACGAAAGCGCGGCTTACGGGCCGCACGGCGCTGCGTTCTTCGGACGAGCCAGCGCGATTGGGGCCGCTTAGTCCCGGCGACATCGAGCCCGCCGCCCGACCCGCGTCGCCTTCGTCAAATCTCAACTCTTACAGCGCACGCGACAACTCGTTCACGCTCCGCTATCCCGACAACTGGGACGCGCTCTCAAACGAAGGCGACGCGTCGCTTCTCATCTTCGCCCCGCGCGGAGCTTACGGCGAACGAGACGGCGCGATCTATTCGACGCACGGCATCTTTGTCGGCATCGTCAATCCGCCCGCAAGCGATCTGCAACAGGCGACGGAGATTTTCATACAGGAGCAGATTCGCGCCAACCCCGATTTCAAGATTCAGCGCGCCGCTCAACCGGTCAGTTTCGGCGACGGTCGCAACGGCTATTCGACCATCGTTGCAGGCCCGTCGGTTGTGACCGGAGTCGTCGAAATCGATGTCGTCTACACAACCTTCTCGGCGGATGGTCGGCTCTTTTATCTCATCACGATGGCACCCGAAGACGAGCACGACCGTTACAAAACGGCCTTCGACGAGATCGTTCGGAGCGTACAGTTGGCGCGTTAAGTCAATTACAGGTAAATAAATCCTTCGCTGTATCTCGCCGCGTGGCCTGAAATCTTGACGCGCTCGCCCGCGTCTGTGCAAAAGAGCTCGCCGCCGCGCGCCGAAACCTGAAGCGCGTGTATCTCTCTTTTGCCAAGACGCTTTGCCCAGTAAGGCGTAAGCGTGCAGTGCGCCGCGCCCGTCACGGGGTCTTCGGCAATTCCTGCTCCCGGCGCAAAGAAGCGCGAGACGCAATCCGACTTGCGCCCTTCGGCAGTGACGAGCACGCCAAGCGCACCGGGCAGTTTGAGAAAAGAATTCATGTCGGGCTTTAAGTTTCTGACCTCGTCCTCTGAATCCAACACCGCGACGTAACCAATCTGCGAGCGCAACACTTCGCGCGGCTCGGTCCCAAGCCCTTCGAGCAAAGCGGGCGGAGCTTCGCACGCTTCAGGTTTCCACGCGGGAAAATCGAGCGTGATTCTTTCGCCCTCGCGCCCGACGCGCAACTCTCCACTGCGCGACTCAAACACAATCGTCTGCGCAGAACGGTCGAGATAGTTAAAGACGACGAAAGAGGAGGCGAGCGTCGCGTGCCCACAGAGATCGACTTCGACGGTCGGCGTAAACCAGCGCAGGCGATAACGCTCGCCTTCGCGGACGAAGAAGGCGGTCTCCGAAAGGTTGTTCTCCATCCCAATCTTCTGCATCACATCGTCGGAGAGCCAATCGTCGAGCGGGCACACGGCCGCAGGATTTCCGCCGAACACCTTTTGTGTAAAAGCATCAATGACGTAGACAGGAATTTTCATGCGGCCATCTTAAAGCCCTTCGTCGTCGTCGCGTAAGAGCCATTTTCCGTCCGTCAAAGACATCCATTTTGCCGATTGCATCAACCGATAAGATCGAAGTCGCCGCCGAGCACGCGTTCGAGTTTGCCCGTGCGCCAACCGCGCGCTGAATCGCGCACAAGCGGCGACGGCTCGTCGCGGTAGCGTCGGACGACGGAAGGCGTGCTGTTAGAATCTTCATCGAGCGAGCGCACGGCTTGTCGAAGCGTTGCATCAGCGCCGCGACCCGCAGGCTCTTCGGGCTGTGCGACGACGCGCACCTGCACGCGCGCACGATTGAAATTCTTTTCGCCCTGCGGTCTTTCGAGAACGTGAAGACCCGCTTCGCCGCGCAGAATCGCGTAGGCTGCAAAGCCTGAAACGGCGGCGAGCATGCGATATGCCTGCGCGTCGTCGTTTTCTTCCTCCACCGACTCTTCGAGAACCTCAAAACGCATCCGCCGACGCTCGGCCCAACTCTTGTACATGGCGGCGATGCGGCGCGCAAAATCATTTGCCGCGCGCGCATCAGCTGCCGTCTCGCGCGCTGATTCAACCAGCAGAAACGCATCGCGCGCAACGCCTTCGTTGAGTCCGGCGAGCGCTGCATCGATGAGATAAAGCTGCTGCGCGACGCGTTCGACCAAATCAGGTCTAAAACGCGTGCCGTCGTCCGCACGCCGCGCACTTGAAGCCAGACGCGCGACAAGAGAGCCTGCCGTGTCAAGCCCCGCCTCGATGCGATCCATGTATTCAGCCGCGCCGAGCACGCCGAAGCGCGCGGGCGAGCTCCAAAAACCGGGCTGCGCGGTTTGCAGCAAAGCGCCGGTCTTTCGCTCCTGCCACTCGTCTGCGTCAACAGTGGCGCGCAGGCTCTCATACTTTTGTCTGAGCAGTTGCAGCTCCGCAAACGTGCCGCGCGCGTCGAGCGCAATCGACTGTAAACGCAGTTCGCCCGTCTCTTCGATTGGCTCATCAATCTCACGCGTCGCCAAACTTTCATCGACGCGCGCGGTCGGCGCGTCGGGGTCAACAAACTCGACCTCGATTGAATCGTCCGCGCCCTCGCGCACAAAAAGAAATTGATCGCCTTCGGGAAACTGATGATTGACGATTGTCAGCGCAAGCGGCGAGAGCAAATAACGCTCGACGGCGCGTTTCAAGGGACGCGCGCCGAGGTCTGATGTAAAACCTTTGCGCAAAAGAAAATCTATCGCCGACTCGTCCCATTCAACCGCCCACTGCCTTGTGCGAAATCCGCGTCGGCTGAGCACGTCGCTTAACTCTTTGCGCAGGATGTCGCGCATCGCGCTCAGGGTGAGCGGGCGAAAGACGACGACGCGGTCGATGCGGTTGAGAAACTCGCGTCTGAAGCTGCGGCCAACCGCGCGCTCGACCGACGCGGATGTAAACTGCGCCTGCTCTTGTGAAAACCCGATGCTTGCGCCCGCCGGCAAAGTCGCGCCGAGATTCGAGGTCATGATGACGACCGAGTGTCGAAAGTCTGCGGTGTTGCCGCGCCTGTCCGTCAGGCGGCCATCGTCAAAGACCTGTAAGAATAAGTCCCACACGTTCGGGTGCGCCTTCTCAAATTCATCGAGCAGAATGACGGAGAAGGGCTGCTTGCGAATCGAGTTGACGAGCGCTGTTGAATCGCTCGCATCGTTTGCTTCACCGAGTATGCGGTCGAGCGATTCGGGCGTTTGCAGCTCGCTCATGTCGAGACGAAGCATCCGTTCGGGCGACCCGAACAAAAACTCTGCAAGCGTCTTGGCAATCTCGGTCTTGCCTGTACCGGTCGGCCCGACAAACAGAAAGACTCCCTGCGGGCGCGTCGGGTCGGTCAGCCCCGCTTTTATCATCGCCACGCGCTCAACGAGACAATCGACGGCTTCGGTCTGTCCCATCACGCGCCGCTCGAAAAATTCGCGCAAGCTTGAAAGATCAAGTCCCGCGCGGTCGTCCAAAATCTGGCGCGGCAACCCCGTCAACTGCGAGAGCGTGACCAGAACTTCGTCGGAAGAAATCTGGCTGCGATTTGCGCCCTGCTCAGTCATAAGACGACGATGCGTCGAGTCGAGCAAGAGAATCAAATTTCCGGGCGCGGCCCTCTCGCTCAGATACTGTTTCGTCAGTTGAAACGCTTCCTGCAATGTCTCGGTTGAGATGCGCGTCTCCTGCCGCTCATCCGCTTCCAGAGGTTGACGTAGTTCAGCCCAGCGCTTTCCGAGTTCGAGCGTCTCCGTGTCGCTTAACGGCTCGACGCGGACGGTCTCCAACGCGCCGCGCAGCTTCGGGCGGCGACGGATAAGATTTTCGTACGCGACGGGCGTAAGCTCGCCGACCAGATGAATCGCGCCCGACTCGATTGAGGGCATGATGAGATCGAGAATTCCAACGGGGCTGTATTGATGCTGGCCGGCCCACAAAAGCTCGTTGAAATTTGGCACGACCCAGAGCACGGGTTTATGCGCAATCTGTCGCACAAGAGTTTGCACGCGCCCTTCAATCTCGCCGATATATTTTTGTCCGGCGACCACTTCGCCCGCGCTCGCTTCAAAAATCGTCCAGCCCTTCTCATGAAGCTCGCGTCCAAGCGCACGCAGAATCGAGCTTTTCCCAACGCCCGATTCGCCGACAAGCAGAAC
>CBDUCU010000160.1:0-8032 GCA_965365725.1 uncultured bacterium
TTCTGATTGGCATTCTGCAAATGAGAGGAAGGCGGGTCGGCGGGTTGCCAGAAAATTTTCACTGCTTATCGCAGGCGAGCGAATTGGAATGTGGCGCGTTTATCTACAAACTGGTCTCTATAATCAACCCTCGAGCAACGGGGGAAAAATCGGTGCAAGCGGCAAAGTCCTGGAACGTTCTTCGATGCGACGGGGATAAATTTGGAGGCGCTGAAATGTATGCAATAAAGGCATGAGGTTAAGCGAAGTGTCCGCACCTATTGCGTCGGACGGGTCAAAAAGGCTGGTAAATTTAGTCGAATTGGCAGATAACCAACATTTGCGGGCGTGCATCAAAGCAAATGTTAAGAAGAACAAAACGGGAAATAAATCCCAGAATCTTTGGCCTCGCTGGTCTAAATACCAAAGATTTATCCCGACAAACTCGCTCTGTAGAAATCCGTAAACTTGTGGGCACGCGTAATACACTGGCAGTGGCCTCAGGTTTGCTTGTATCAGAAGCGACGGTCTTCAGGATGCAGTAATCGGACGCTCAGGCAGCAACTCAAATTAAAGGAACTTTCAATAGAGCTTCTTCGTCTAAGCAGAAGCAATACGAACAAGCAGGTGAACTAAAGATGAAAACCAAAACCCCGATTAGAATTGTCAAACGCGGCGCGCGACAGCTAAAGCCGAACGTTTCCGAACGGCCCGCAGTGGAGAAGAAATCACCGCAGGCAGCGGCGCGCGACATCGTTGCGACGGTCAGCGAATGGGTCAGCGAATTTCAGCAGAAGCGCCGCGTCGAAACACGACAGGCTTTGAAAAATTTTCTGGCTGAAACAACGCCTCAAGCCAGCAAGGCATAGACGCTTAATGCCACTGCCTTAGAAGATTTTTTACAATTTGATAACTCTTTGGGCCGCCGCACCATTTGCCAACCGTTTGACGCGAGGCGCAGTGCGGCGGCTTTAGTCTTTAGAGTTTCAGCGCGTTGACAGGCGCACCGGCCAGCGCATAGCATCTCAACAGCTCAAATCACGAACAACAAGTTGCGTGTGGTGCACTTTTTCTCGCAACTCTCAAACTCTATCTTGCACTCTGTCAGGATGAAAGATACGGCAACGGAATTTATCGAATCCGCGCGATATTACCTTCGCGAAGATTATCTTCCGAAGATCGAGCGCTGTCTTGAGCAACTCGACGACTCGCAAATCTGGTGGAGGCCAAACGCGAAGTCGAACAGCATCGGCAATCTGCTGCTGCATCTTGAAGGCAACGCTCGACAATGGATTCTCTGCGGTGTACGCGCAACAGCGGACTCACGCGTCCGTCAATCGGAGTTTGACGCACAGGGAAACATTGCTGGTTTTGAGCTTCTTAAAAAGCTGCGTGATACGCTCGCCGAAATCGACTCAGTGCTGGCGCAATTAAGGAATGAAGAGCTGCTCGCGCGCAGGCGCATACAGGGTTATGACGTGAGCATACTCGGTGCCGTCTTTCACGTCGTCGAGCACTTTTCGACGCACACAGGGCAGATTATTCTTCTGACCAAAATGTTGACGGAAAACGATCTCGCTTTCTACGACGTGAGGGCGGGCGACCCGCGCAGAAACTGGCTTAAGCCGCGTGTGTAGAACTTTAGCGAGCGACAGAAATTTTCACTTCCAAAACTCACCGTTTCGTGCTTAATATACATCCCGCAGTTAAATTTCTTGGAACGCCGATGCTGTCTAAAGTTTGAGATCGAGAATCAAACTCGACCTAACTGCGCGTCGCCGCCGTTATAAAAAATGTTTGAGGAGGCTAACAGATGACCTATACCGTAGCAGAGCCATGTGTGAATTGCCGCTATACGGACTGCGCGCTTGTCTGTCCAGTAGAGGCTTTTCACCTTGTTGACGAGCCTGATCTAAAGATGCTCGTCATCAACCCGGAGACTTGTATCGATTGCGACGCGTGCGTCCCCGAGTGTCCGGTTGAAGCAATCTTTCCTGAAGATAAAGTTCCGGAAGAATGGCAACACTGGACGCCGCGCAACGCCGAACTGTGCGCGGGCAATCCCGTCCAGACCGAAAAGATGGATCCTGTTTGCTGACGATCGAGCGCATATTTATGCGCGTTGCAATTGGGCATAGACCTTAGCTAGCGCAAGCCCCGGATGCTTTGGTGACCGAGGCTTGCGCGTCTCTTTTGATGGAAGGAATCGAAAGCTTGCCAAAGAAAAGAGGACGTACGATAGGAAGAGGCGGAAAACGGCTGCTTGGAGCGATTGCCTTCGCAGCCGGAGCACTTGGGACGACGCTTCTGATCCGGCGAAGGAGCGGTCGAGCGGTCGAGAGTCAACAGACGACGATGGACTATCTGAGCGGAGCGGCGGCCAATCGTTGGGCGCGTCCCGGGATGGAGGTCACCTTTCGCGCCGAGCTAAAGCCGGGTCGCAGCCGCTCTGAACGCACCTTTCGCGTGGCGGAAATTCTGTCGAGCGGTCGTGTTGCTCTCGTTGGTGTTTCAGGCGAGCACACCGAGTCGGAATTTGAGCCTCAGAGAGGGCGCTGAAGACTTCTCGCACTCCTCACAAAATCAGAACAATTCAAACCCTGAGCATTACCAGGAATACTCGCGCCCCGGTTCCATGACATGTAGCCGGGCGATGTCGAGAGCGTTGAGTTCGTCGATAATTCGTTCTCGATAGACGGGCTTGAGATGCATGACGAGAATGTCAATGTCTTTGTGTGTGAGCTTATTCAGTTCGCTGCGGAGCGAGCCAGGGGTGAGATGGCCGGATACTTCTGCAAGTTTTGAATAAGAGTCGGGAAACGATGTCTCGATAAGCAGCGCATCGAGACGCGGGAGACGGTTGACGATCTGCCAAAACTCTTCGGTTGCCGAAGTGTCGGAACTAAAGGCGATGGTGGCGCGTCCGTCCGTCAGGATGAGGCCGACCGTCGGGACAATATGCGTGACCATGACTGCCGTTACGCCGAAATGCGCAACCGTAAACTGTTTGCCAGTCGGGAAGGGGACATATTCGAGTACCTTCGTTTTACCGTTGTCGAAGTTGTGAAAAGGCGGATAGACCGTCCCGTTGAAAACGTCGCGCATCAGTATTTTGACGACATCTTCAGTGGCATGAACGCGGATTGGCTCTTCAAGCGAAGCAAAGAGATCATCGACAAAGATTGGCAGCGTGGCGATGTGATCCATGTGCGGGTGAGTCACAATAATATCGCGCACGGCGCGCAGTTGACCGTTGTTGAGGGCGATGCTGCCCGCATCGATAGTCACGCGGTCGTCAAGCAGAAAGCAACTGAGACGTTGTTCGCGCGTGGCGCGACCCTCGGCATCAAAGCTGCTTGGCAGTAATTGAATCTTCAACGTTTTTCGCGCCCGCCGTTAAAGGTCTCAGCGGCCTAGCCTTTCTCGCAATTCATAAAGCGTTTGCAGATAAGCGGCTTCGCGTTGTGTAGCGTTGGCCCCGCCCGTTGCCACGCCGCGCGCCACCCGATGCCGGTGAAACGCAAGTTCGCTCGCTGCAGAGTGAAAATGCGCGTGAGCGCGCCAAGATGAAAAACCGCGCCCGAAAAGTGCCTTGCAAGAAGCGCTGAATCTACCGCTGACACGGCACAGACGTTCATACTCATCGCGCGCAAAGAAACCCCTTTCGACCTCGCCGGCCAGATACTGACGCAGAATCAACCCTTCGCGCCTCAGCGCGAAAAGCGCAACCAATAGTACGCCCGCAAAAATCGGGACCATAATCAGAAAATACATGACGAGCGCGAGCAGCCCATTCTCCAATTGCTGACTGAAGAAGAGCGACGTATTCCACACGCTATGAAGAACAATCGCCAGAGCGAACCCGACAAGCGGCATAAAGAATTTGACGGCGCGGCTGCGCGCATGGCTGGCGATGCCGAGACCGATGCCGGTCATGCTTGTAAAGAGCGGATGAGCGTAAGGGCTAAACATCCCGCGCACGACAAAAGTGCCGAAGGCGCTGCCGTCGGCCACCGATTCGGCGTAATACTTGATGTTCTCGGTCATCGCGAAACCAAGTCCGACCATCGAAGCATAGACGATGCCGTCGAGTATGCCGTCGAACTCGTCGCGTTTCCAAAAGTAGAGAACAAAGAGTCCGAGCGCCTTTGCGCTCTCCTCGACGACGGGAGCGGAAAACGAAAGGCCATAGAGATCAGCCGCCTCTTTGCCGTAAAAGGCGTTGACTATCTCGATGCCGAGCGAATTGACGATAATCGAGATGCCGACGGCGACAAGCGCGCCCCACAAAAAAGAGGTTGCCAGCAGCCATTTGGGTTCGGCCTCGAAACGGTCGATCCAAAGCGCCAGCATCACATAGATGGGTGCAGGTAAAATTGCCACTACGAGACCGATAAGAAAAGGAACCAGCCCGGTTGAAAAACCGATTAAAAGCAGCGTGATCAGACCGAGGAGAAGAGCTATGAGCGCGGTCGTTAAGCCCACTACCCATTTGAAGGCGCTGGTGCTCTGTGCGCGTGCAGGCGGCGCGTTGAAGTGAGAGTAGGGAATTCCCGATCGTTCGTTCATGTTCAGCAATCTTGGTAAAGCTGAGAATCTCAGTTCACAGCATGCAACAGAAACATCTCAATACTAGCGAGAGAGAATAACGCCCAAAAGGTAAATAAAAAGCGAGCCGAGCAGTAACACGATAATGATTCCGATGATGATGTAAAGTCCAGATTTGTCATCGCCTTTTGTTGGAGTCAATAGCGGGGCGACAGATGGTTGCGAAGGAGAAGCCTCGATAGCTTCGGCGGCCGGTTTCGGTAAAGGTTTTGCAAACATGACGGTCTGCATGTCGCGTGAGTAGTTGCCTGCGATTGTCGCCATCATCTCCGGCGCGTCCGCTTCGGTTTGCGACGGCGCAGAAGTTTCGGCCATCACCGCGCCGCATTCGGTACAGAAGGCGTGGTCTTCTGGCACGGACGCTCTACACTTGCGACATATTACAACCATCTGTTCTTTCCCCTTTTAAGGCTTTATCACAGAGTGAGCGCATCGGACACGTTTTACGCGGCGTTAAACTTTATCTGTGTGAGTTAGGCGCATCAATAGTCGGCTCAAACATCGCAGCGTCATCCGGAAAAATGTTTCAGAGCGCGGAAAGTATATCTTCAACGTTCTGCGAGTTCCACACATATTTTCCTTTATCATTGGGCGACCGACGGCAGACTTGACGAAGAAGTTTGAGTATAATCTGCGACACTGAGCCGGGCCGCCGTGCAGTTACATGTAAGCCGCTAGGGTGCATTCAGCAGTTCTCTATTATCTTTCAATGGAGAGAGACTTTGCCAGTTGATTCTGTCGATGAGATGGTGTCGAGAAGCGAGCGCGCACGACGCACAGGCGCGCGGGCGCATGTTGCTGCTCCGCGCATGCCTTCGACCGCCGGTTATATGGCAGTGGCGACAATTATTGCCGCCTTCTCTTTCTTTGTTGTTGGTCTTTCGTTAAATGCGAGCGAGGACGAAGCCCCCTGGCTTTTGGCGGCGCTGGCGGCTGGTGCGGTTCTGCTGGTGGCGGCAGCAACGCGCGAGGTGATTATGCGTCGCGCGTGGGCGCGTTATACGCGTGAGATGGAGCATGCAATGGGACGCGGCCAGTCGGTCGCCTTAAGGTCGCCAGGGGGGAAGCGTCGGGGGGCAACTTCAGGCGTACACGCTGCCGCCTCTGCTCTGCGTAAGCTTCAGGGTCGTTTGGCCGAGGCCGATAAAGCGGGTGCGCTGCCTGAGACGCATCTTGAAGCTTATCGTCTCTGCGAGCAGTATCTAACCAATACGGAAGAAGCCATCCGTTCAAGCGGAGGTGCGGCCGATACGCGCGCGGCGCTGCGCGCAGGGCAGGAGCGCGTGCGCGCTCTACAGAAAGGCCACCTTCTGGCCTGGGCGCGCGGCGAGGCGACGCGGTTGATGCAGGAAGCGCAAAGACGCGTCCGCATGTCGGATAAAATCGAGACGGCGCAGCGCGCCCTCGCTGTCATCGAAGACGCGCTGCGCATCTATCCAAACGAGCCTGAATTGCATCAGTCGGCAACGGCTGTGCGCGATTTGATTGCTTCGGTTAAGGTTGGACACTGGGTCGAGATGGCCGAGCGCGCGGCCTTTCGCGGGCGCTACGGACGCGCCATCGCGCGCTACCGCGACGCGCTCTTCTATCTTTCACGTGCGGATATGGGTTCGACGGCGCGCGATGAGGCTGCGCGACGCATCCAACGTGAGATCGAACTGCTTCGCGCGCGTGTGGCAACCGATGAAAGTGTCAGCGATATAGCTAAAACCGACTTCGACCTTGAAATAGATGGGCAGGTGCTGGACGCAGAGATTGTTGAAGCGTCGTCGGATGATGAAGCGAACGAGAATGGGGGAAGGAAACGATGATCAAAAGACGTTGTCCGAAATGTCGAAGCTCGCGCGTGCGGCGCGGTTATCAGGACACGCCGTTGCTGCTGCGAGCAATTGGTATTTATAGTCTCCTGTGCGACAATTGCAATCTTCTGTTTACCGGCTTTGCATTGCCGGGCACCGTGCCGCCGCGCGGCAGTCACCGAAGAAGCCTGCGCGAGCGCAGCGAGAAATCGGCGAGCCGTCATTAAATCAAAACCGACGAAGCAGTTGCGGAATTGATAAGAAAGTTTGCGGGCAGCCTTTTCCGGTCGCTTTGCCATCTATGAACAATTCGTTGTCTGGTTCTTTTCAGCGCCAGCGATCCTGCGGCGGGTAAACCTAACTCACAATAAGGAATTTAGTCATGAGAGTGAAACAAACGTTGCTTTTGGCGACCCTCATCTGTTTATTGTTTGCATCGGGCGTGGCAGGCCAGGAGCAGAACAATACTGGAGCCTCTTCAGCTTCCGGTCAGCCAGCCGCCGCCGGAGCGACCGCGCTCGGCACGGTCAACGATCAAGCCGGTGTGGGCAAATATCAACTCGGCCCCGGCGATGTGATTGAGCTGCGCGTTTATTCGGAGCCGACGCTGACAGGCAAATACACCGTCAACGAAGAGGGCAACCTTCGCATACCTCTCGTCGGACAGGTCTATGCCAAGTGTCGAAACGACATGGAGGTTGAGAAAGAGGTCGTTGCGGCCCTTTCCAAATATATCAAGCAGCCGCATGTGACCTTGACGGTCGTTGAGCGGCAGAGCCGCCCGATGGCTATCGTCTATGGGGCAGTCCGCGTGCCCTCGCGCGTGCAGATGAATCGTCGCGTGCGTCTTGTCGAGTTATTGGCCGTCGCAGGCGGAACGACCGAACAAGCTGGCGGCGAGGTTCAAGTCGTGCATACCGAGCCTGTCATGTGTCCGCAGCCGGAAGACCTTGTGGAGATGGCGGAGAAGGCTGATAAAGCGCAAACACAGGAGTCTGAATCGTCGGATTTAATCAAGCTGCCTTTCGAGTTGTATCGTCTTGAAGATGTGGCGGCGGGAAAAAAAGAGGCTAATCCCTACATCCGTCCCGGCGATATCGTCGTCGTGCAGAATGCTTCGCCGATCTTCATTACGGGCGCTGTCGCACAGCCGAGCAATCTCTATCTGCGCAACGGGATGACGCTTTTCCGAGCCCTCGCGCAGGTGGGCGGGCCGCGCAAGGATGCCAAGACCGAAAAGATTTACATCTACAGACAAAAGAAGGGCCAGCTTGAGCCTGAACAAATCGTCGTCAATTTTGACGACATCAGAAAGCAGAAAGCGCCGGACGTTGAGTTGAAGCCCTACGACATTATTGAGGTCAGAGATGCGTCGAAGTGGACGGGCAAGAGGCTGTTTGGCACGCTTACGGAGATGATCTCGGGCACGGCGCAAAACGTCGTCAGCTACGGCTCGGTCAGGATCATCAACTAATTTCTGCTTCTCAAATGGCACGTAGAGGCCGGTCGCTCGCACGCTCCGGCCTCTTAATTTGTCCGGGGCAGTGTTCGGCGCGCCGACCCGGTTTGTGTTAAATTCACTGCTTGCAATCGCGTAATCATTTAATGAACTGGAGACTCTGAAGATGAATGGCAAGAGCCGAGCG
>CBDUCU010000161.1:0-8027 GCA_965365725.1 uncultured bacterium
GACGTGTCGTTGCCATTTCTGCAACAACTCGATGGTGATTCCTGATTCGATGAGGCGCGCTTCTCCATCGCAGGACGAACAGCCGCAGGTCTTCGTCCCCTATACTTATCAACGCCGTCAAGGTCGGTCGAGCATTGTCCCGCTTGCCATTGTCACTATCGTTCTCGCTGTAGTCGGCATTGTCTTTGCCGTCATATTTTTTGGCGTGTTCCGCTCGGTTAGCACCACCGTCTCGCAGGCGACAAACTTGCAAACCTTTGTGCCGAACGTGAGCAGTCCCAAACGCGGCGATGCACCTGCCACGTCTTCGGTTGCGACCGTCGCGCTTAAGTTTGGCAGCGAAGGCACGGGGCCGGGTTATTTCACCGATGCACGCAGCATCGCAGTTGACGGCGAGGGGCGCATCTACGTTGGCGAGTACATAGGCGGGCGCATCCAGGTCTTTGACGCAACGGGCAAGTTCATCACACAGTGGACGGTCGATGCGAAGATGCCTTTGCGCGGGATGGCAGCCGATCGCAAAGGCTCTGTCTATGTCGTACAACGCGGCGCGATTCTTCGTTATGAAGGCGCGACCGGGCGGCCACTCGGCAAGGTCTCATACAGAGATTTGGGCTTTGACGATGTAGCTGTTGCTGCCGACGGCGGTCTTGTGGCTTCTTATCACAGACACCGCGACGACATTATCCGTTTCGATTCGTCGGGCAATGTTGTCAAGGTTATAGAAGCCGCCATCAGTGGGCAGACCGACAGCTCGGAACTCAACATGAGAACGGCCGTTGATGGCACGGGCACAATCTATGCTCTCGGCACTTTCAATAACGCGGTCTTTAAGTTCAACGCCGACGGGCGCTACATTACGCGCTTTGGCAGTAGTGGCGACAAGCCCGGACAATTTCGCGCGCCTCATTCAGTCGCCGCCGACAATAAAGGGCGCGTCTATGTCGGCGATATTAAAGGCGTGCAGATTTTTGATTCCGACGGTCGCTATGTTGATTTTTTCAAAGTCGACGGCCCTGCCTTCGGGATGGTCTTTAACGACCGCAACGAGCTGTTTGTCGCCGCTCGCAATCAAGTCGTCAAGTATGTTCTCAAATAGCAGCGCGCTAAAGAAAGACGGGCTAAAGCGATTCAGACGCATTGAGAAGAACTTCTACGAACGCTTTTAACCCATCGTTGCTCTACTTGATTACTTTCGCCTTTTTGAAGCTTCCCTGACGACTGTTATCATCTCTGACAAATGATCGTACTTGGCATCGAAAGCTCTTGCGACGAAACTGCTGCGGCGATTGTGCGCGACGGCAGCGAGATGCTCTCTTCCGTCATCTCGTCGCAGATTGAGATTCACAAACGCTTCGGCGGCGTAGTTCCCGAACTCGCCTCGCGCGAGCATCTTGAAAAGATCGTCCCTGTCGTGGATGAGGCATTCGAGCGAGCGGGTTTAAGCAAAACTGAGATTGACGCGGTGGCTGTGACCTCCGGGCCGGGACTTGTCGGTTCTCTGCTCGTCGGCGTGTCCTACGCAAAGGCGATGGCTTATGCACTCAAAAAGCCAATCGTCGGCGTTAATCATATCGAGGGGCATATCTATTCGGTCGTCTTTGAGAATCCGCCCATCCAATATCCGGCCTTCGCGCTTGTTGTCTCCGGCGGTCATACAAATCTCTTTCTCGTTCCTGGGCCGGGGCGTTACAGAGTGCTTGCGCGAACGCGCGACGATGCGGCGGGCGAGGCCTTTGACAAGGTTGCAAAGATGCTCGGGCTTGGTTATCCGGGCGGGCCAATTATTGAAAGGCTCGCACGCGAGGGCAACCCGCGCGCTGTTCTCTTTAGCATTCCGCGTATGGGAGACGGTCGCCCCGATTTTAGTTTTAGCGGTCTCAAGACAGCCGTCTCAAAACACGTGCGCGAAACAGGGCTTCAACCAATCGCGCCGGGCCAGGAGGCGACGCAAGGGATCAAAGACCTTGCGGCGAGTTTTCAGAGCGTCGTCGTCCGCTCACTCGTCAATACAACTGAGCGACTTGCCATTGAGCACAAACCTCAGACGCTGATCGTCGCGGGCGGAGTAGCATGCAACGGCTCTCTGCGCGAGGCCACAGAGGAAGCGGGCAAACGTCTTGGCATCCCCGTCTATTTCCCTTCACGACATCTCTCAACAGACAACGCGGCGATGATCGCCGCCGCCGGCACGGCGCGCCTACAAGCGGGCGAACGCGCGGGCTTCGATCTCAACGCGGATGTGTCAATGCGTCTTCAAAATGTTGATGTTGAAGATGGAGTTTTAAGAGGACGCGTGAGGTACAGACTTTAGGATGGATGCAACGGCGTTGTTATAACGTGGAAACAAAAGCGGAAAAGCCGCTCTGCCTTCATGCGAGGGAGGCAAAGCGGCTTTTGCTTGCCAACGCGCGAGTGCCCGACGCTCAAAAGAGGCGGTGCGTTGGCGAACCTACACGAAACATTCTATGGCTTAGCGCGTGCCACCTGAGTACTCGATTGTTCCGCGATCTCAATATTTCTTGCAAACTTGATGGGCTTGATTTCATCAAGCTCAATCGTCACCACATCCCCTTCACGTAAATCTTTTAAAGAAACGATCCGCTCGCCTAAGATCACCCTTGTGTCTGTCCCTTCGACGGCGATAACGTGCTCAATCCCGCGTCGAGTCATAACCGAGACATGCCCATCTGCCACTTCAACGACGGTCGCTTTAATAAAGCGAGTATCGGTATCCTCGTCATCTACAGGAGCAGCAAACGATACAGCCGTTAAAGCAGAGATCGTAATGGCAAAGAGCATTGCAGCGAGGCTTCGTCGTCTCATAATGTTTCTACCCGTAGTGTTCAATTTATTGAGCCAGATAATTTTCGCTCTCAAACTTTAATGGTCTATCGCAATGCTCATGCCGCAACAACCGGACAGCTGATGATTACTCCTTAAGTCTCGTATTATTAGTGTTTTGGCTCAGGTAAGTCGTAACAGGAAGCATTTTCTCTGTCTGATTCATCCGTATTATGCAAGGACGTGACGTATCGATACGAAACTCAAACGCGATGCACTTCATCCTAAAAAATAGAAAAGGGCCGCCTCCCTTAATTTAGAGACGACCCTTCGATCTTCAAAATTCGTCAAAACTTTAGCCGAAGATATTCCTCACTTTGTCCATCAGCCCTTTATCTTCAAGATCGAGCGTCTCGACTTCTGCGAGTTGTTCAAGCAGACGACGCTGGTCGCGCGTGAGCGTGGTCGGAGTAACGACCGTCACGGCGACAAAGAGATCGCCCTTCCCTCGCCCGCCAAGCACGGGCATGCCGTGTCCCTTGAGACGAAAGACCGTGCCGGTCTGCGTCCCTGCGGGAATCTTTAACTGTTGTTGCGCCTCAAGCGTCTGAACGGTTATATCAGCGCCAAGAGCCGCCTGCGCAAAGGTGACAGGAACGGAAGAATAGAGGTTGCTGCCCTGTCGCTCGAACTGTTCGTGTTCTTTGACCTGGATGACGACGTAGAGGTCGCCTGCCGGCCCGCCCTGCGTCCCGCCTTCGCCCTCGCCAGCAATTCGCAGACGTGAACCTGTCTCTACGCCCGCCGGAATCTTTACTTCCAGAGTCTTCTCGCGCTCGATGCGCCCTACGCCGCGACATGTTTCGCAAGGCGTACGGATGGTGCGCCCTTGACCGCGACAATTGCCGCACGTTCGCGCAACCGAGAAGAAGCCCTGTTGATAACGCACCTGACCGGCCCCGTTGCAGGTCGTACAGACTTCCGGCTGAGTGCCTTTCGCTGCGCCCGTCCCCGCGCATTCGTCGCACGCTTCGAGACGCGGAATGCGGAGCTGTGCCGACATTCCCTTGGCAGCATCTTCAAGCGACATCTCCAGATCGTACCGAAGGTCTGCGCCGCGCTGTGCGGCGCTGCGCCGCGACGAGCCTGCGCGCCCGCCGCCGAACATATCGCCGAATCCGAAGAGGTCGCCGAGGATATCCTCGATGCCGCCAAAGCCCGCCGCCCCCCAGTTGGCCCCTGCGCCGCTTGAAACGCCCGCATGTCCGAAACGGTCGTAGCGCGCACGCTGCTCCGCGTCGGAAAGCACCGAATAAGCTTCGGCTGCTTCCTTAAACTTGTCTTCCGCTTCGGCGTTGCCGGGATTTTTGTCCGGGTGATATTTGACGGCAAGCTTGCGATAGGCGCTTTTGATCTCCTGCTCGGTCGCACCTCGACTAAGACCTAAAACTTCGTAGTAATCCCTCTTACTCATTTGTCCTTAAACCGTCAATCGTGAATGATAAATCGTGAAACAGATTATACAAGCATCCGTTCACCATTTACGATTCACGATTGATGTTTCTGCTAAAGTCTTGTGTTGTGATCGTCCAGATCCTGCGCTGACGTTTCACCATTACTTGCGCCCGCCGGGCTGAACATAGCCATTGTCAGCTTTGTAGCAAGCTGCTGCATCGACTCTTCGGCCCTTTTGATCTCTTCCGGATCGTTTGACTTCGTGGCCTGTTCTGCTTCGTCAAGAACGGCCTGCGCAGATTGCCTTTCATCTGGCGTAAGCGAGCTGCCAAACTCACGGTAGGTGCGCAGTGTGTTGCGGATCAGACCGTCGAGCCGCTGACGCTGCGCGATCGTCTCCTTCAGACGACGGTCTGATTCGACCGAGCGAGTAGCGTCGGCAATAAGACGCTCGATCTCGTCGGCTGAAAGACCGGAGGTCGGCGTGACCTTCATCTGCTGGCTGCGACCGCTCGTCTTGTCGTGCGCCGAGACGTTGAGGATGCCGTTTGCATCCACCTCAAAAGTGACTTCAATTTGCGGCGCACCGCGTGGGTTTGGCGGAATACCTACCAACTCGAACTTGCCCAAAGAGCGATTGCCGACCGCCACCTCGCGCTCGCCCTGCAGGACGTGAATTTCAACCGATGCCTGATTGTCAACAACGGTCGTAAAAATCTGACTCGACCGAAGCGGGATTGTTGAGTTGCGCTCGATGATCTTTGTAAACAGACCGCCTCGCGTCTCAACGCCGAGACTGAGCGGCAACACGTCGAGCAGCACGATGTCTTTTACGTCGCCCGAGAGCACGCCGCCCTGAATCGCCGCGCCCATCGCTACGACCTCGTCGGGATTAATCTCCGCCGACGGCTCGCGTCCAAAGATTTCCTCGACCGTGCGTGTGATGATTGGCGAGCGCGTCTGTCCGCCGACGAGAAGCACTTTGTCGATGTCGCCGGGTTGGAGCTTGGCATCCCAGAGCGCCTTCTGGCACGGCTCGATTGTCTGCTCGACGAGATCCGCCACAAGTGATTCAAAGGCATCACGCGTTAGCGTCTTGCTAAAGTGTTTGGGGCCGGAAGAGTCGGCTGCAATAAATGGCAAGTTGATGTTCGTCTCCATCAAAGACGAAAGCTCGCATTTTGCACGCTCGGCGGCTTCTTTCAGACGCTGGAGTGCAAGTTTGTCCTGACGCAAATCGATGCCCGTCTCAGCCTGAAACTGCTCGGTCATCCAGCCCATGATGCGCTCGTCAAAATCTTCGCCGCCGAGAAATGTGTTGCCCGACGTAGCCAGTACGTCAAAAACGCCTTCGTTGATTTCAAGAATCGAGATATCGAAAGTTCCGCCGCCGAGGTCATAGACGGCGATGCGTTCGGGGTCGCTGCGGCCAAGCCCATAGGCAAGTGCAGCAGCCGTCGGCTCGTTGATGATGCGCTCGATGCGCAGGCCTGCGATCTTGCCGGCATCTTTTGTCGCCTGACGTTGCGCATCGTCAAAATAGGCCGGGACGGTGACGATTGCTTCGGTGACGGCTTCGCCGAGAAAGTCTTCCGCCGCAGCTTTCAAACGCTGCAAGACGATGCCTGAAATCTCCTGCGGGCTATAGACGCGCCCCTGCACCTGTATGCGCGCGTCGCCGTTTGTCGAATCAACGATCTCGAAAGGCGATGTTGCGCGCGCGCGCTCAGCCTCCGCGTCAATATATTTACGGCCGATCAGACGCTTAACGGCATAGACCGTGTTGGCGGCGTTAGTGACAGCCTGACGTTTGGCGATCTGACCGACAAGGCGCTCGCCTTTGTCTGTAAAACCGACGACCGTCGGTGTCGTACGCCCGCCTTCTTTGTTGGGTACGATCTGGACGGCGCCGCCTTCGAGCACTGCGACGCAACAGTTCGTCGTTCCTAAATCTATTCCGACTACTTTTCCCATATAGACCTTCCGTGGAGGAGCGAGGTGATGTTGGACTGAAGGGGAAGGGGCGAAAAATTACAGCTACTTGACGACCTTGACCATTGCAGGTCGGATCAGCTTGTCGCCCAACTGGTAGCCGCGAACCAGTTCAGTAGAGACAATATCAGGTTCAAACTCCTCTGATGCTTCAGTAGCGACGGCTTCATGTACGTGCGGATCGAAAGGCTGGCCGACAGTCGGCACAGGCTTTACGCCCAGATTTTCGAGCACTCCGTTCAGCTGTTTACCAATAAGTTCAACACCGCGAAGAAAATGACGAAATTCATTGGACTCGCCCGATTCAAGCGACGATTCAGCATCGACTGCTCTTTGGAGATTATCGAGCACCGGCAGGAGCTGGCTGACGAGTTCGACGGCGACACGATTGTAAGTCTCGCCTCTTTCTCGCTCCACGCGTTTGCGGTAATTATCAAAATCCGCCTGTCGTCGAGCGACCTTCTCAAACATCTCCTGCCGCTCTTCTGTTAATTTCTCAATCTCAGCTTGCACCCTTTTTAGCTCGGCCCGTGTCGCTAACAGCTCGGCGAATGCAGGCCCGTCTTTCGCGCTGGGCTTTTGCTGCGCTGAGTCCGATTCGCCGGCATCGGAAATATGCTGCCCCTCGTCAACGGGCTTTACTTGAGCAGACTGCGCTGCACTCTGCTCCTCTTCCTGCTCAAAACGCATAGACGATTCTGTCGCGTTTGACGACTCGGAGAGGTTATCATCCGCACCCTGTTCGACGCGGCCCTGCGTTTCCGGCTCGTCCTCCAACGGAGATTGACCGGTTATGTCAGACGATGGGTCGTCCCCGCCATTCTTCTCCTCATCGGCGAAGTGAACGGGGATACGGCTGGATTTATGTCTCTCCTTATTCACCATGATCGGGGCTTTACCTCTTCGCGTTGGACTACATAAGAGCAGCTTCTTCGCTCAGCGTCCGCTCGAATAGATGTGCAACATAACCAACGACGGCCATCATGCGCGCGTATTCCATCCGAACAGGGCCGACGACGCTGATAGTACCCGCCGCCTCGTTGCCAATGCGATACGGGGCAGTGATAAGCGCACAGGTGCGCAGGGGCGGGGCGCTGTTCTCGCTCCCGATAACGACATGCACGTCGCCGAAGACAGGTTCACGAGCAATGCACTCGTTCAGGATTTTGACAAGGTGCGACTTGGCCTCGAAAGTTTTGAAGAGTTCGCGTAAGCGCTCGACATCGCCAAACTCAGGCTTGGCGATGATGTTTGAAGCGCCATCCAAGTAAACATCCCTCGCGTCGGTTTCGTCTTCACTAACGCTCTTTTCGCAGAGCAGAATCGCGTTGCGCAAAAGCCGGTCGTAGAGAGCCTTCTCCTCGCGCATTCTTGCAAGCACGTCCGCGCGGATGGCCTGAAGGCTACGACCGCTAAACTCCGTATTGAGATACCGTGCCGCACGCTCCAGCTCATCTTGACCGAGCGGTTCGTCGATACGGATGAGTTTGTTGAGCACGATGCCGGAGGTGAACACGAGCACGACGAGGACGCGGTCGTCCGACAGCCGCAAAAACTCTATGTGCTGAAGTCTATTATCGTTCAACGGAGCGGAGACGACGATCCCGACATTTTCTGAAAGCTCGGAGAGCAGATGAGAAGCCTGTTCCATCAGCCGCTTACGCGATGGATCGCTCTCTGATTTGATGGCTCCGAGCGTTCGATCAATCGCCGACATATCGGCCCGCGTAAGACGCGTGTCGCCGACAAGATGATCGACGTAGAAGCGATCTCCTTTATCCGTCGGCACGCGCCCC
>CBDUCU010000162.1:0-8021 GCA_965365725.1 uncultured bacterium
CCCGACGCACAGGCACGCCTCATCTGGTCTCAGTCAACCGCCGCTTTATGCCTTATCTCAGACGCGCGCGCGAGTGGGCTAAGGCGGCGGGCGAGCTTCAATACGCGAGGGCGACGATGGTCAGGCACAGGCGAGCCGAGCCTGATTTCATCTGGTCAACGGCCATCCACGCGCTCGACGCTCTGCGCTTCATAGCCGGCGAGATTCTTGATTATCAAGTCGAATTTCATCACTCGCAGAGCCTTTCGAGCGTCTGGTATCTCATCTCGCTCAACTTCGCGAGCGGCGCGCGCGCGCATCTTGAGGTTCTGCCGACGGCGGGCATCATCGAAGAATCTTACGAGCTTTTTGGCGAAGGTTTTCGCGCACGCGTCGTGGCCGGTTCCGGCCCGCAACGCTCGCTTCATTGTTGGCGCGGCGGAGCATTGGAAGTCGAAGAATATGCTTCAGCAGATGAGCCCGAAGACCTTCTCAACGGCGCATACAACGAGGTCGTCGAGTTTGTCGCAGCACTGCAAAACTCGACTCGACCTGCGCCGACCATCGACGATGTTCTGCCTTCGTTGCGCGTCTGTTTTCGCATTGCTGAAGAGGTCGCACGACAAGCGTCAAGACCATAGGGAATCAGAAAAATGAAGAAGCTTTTATCCATCACGCTCTCGTTAGCGCTTTTGCTCGTCTCGTTTGTTGTGCAAGCACGCGCGCAACAAAACGGAGTCGGCGGCAGCAGCTTTCATAAAAACGACATCACTTACTCAAAAGAGGTCGTCACGCCGCACGTCGATTGGGCGACGAAGCTACAGGGCGGCCCCATCAAAGGTTTCTTTATCCCTTCCGTCCAGTATGGGCGCGACATGGTCGAGTTGATGCAGCGCGTCGAGCTTGCGCCGACGACCGTTTCAATAGATCGCAACTGGGACATCAACTGCTGGGGCATCGGCGACTTCTACGGCCACGAGTTTCGCGGCGACCGCGACGACTTTCGCACGGTCTATTCTTACGTCGAGAAGGATTTGACCGGCCCTGCCCACTTCGAGGTGATTCTGATTCCCGGACTCAACGGCTGGTCGCGGATGACGCGCCCGGCGCGCGATGCCGTTTTGCGCCGCGTGCGCGAAGGCGCAGGGTTAGTTCTTCTTCATCCATTTCTCGGCGACGTAAAGGGCCATCCCTTCAAAGGCGACGAGGCGGAGCCTGACGCGCGTCTATGGGAGCTGTCGCCGCTTGTCGGCGTGGCCGACGACACGGTCAACGAGCGCGGTTATCCAGAGGTCAATCAAGACGCTCTCGTCAAAGGTAAATGGGAGACCGCCCGGCAACACTTCATCACAGAAGGGTTGCCGCTCGGACTTCTGCCCGAAGGTCAGACGGGCGGCTCGTTCTACAAATACGCGGCGGCAGGCGACGTGCTGATCCGTTCGGGCGAGCACCCCGTTGTGGCCGTGAAAAATTTTGGCAAGGGGCGCGTCGTCGCGTTCGCTTACGTCGAAGAGGGCTTTACGCCGCAGAGCATCAATCCCATCGAGACAAAAATCTACTGGAACTATTGGGAATATCAATACTCGCTGCTTGCACGCGCGCTCGTTTGGGCAGCCGCGCGCGAGAGCGGCGCGCGCATCAGTTCTCTCTCCGCAGATGGGCAGGCCTTGCGGCTTGCCCTCGCTTCTGATGCGCCGCGCCGCGTTGAAATCGAAGTTGCAGCCAAGAGCGAGTTTGGTCAATCGCTCGGCTCACACAAAATGCGCAAAGAGCTGAGCGTCGGCGACAACTCAATCGAGATTCCCTTTGCACTTTTGCGCTCGGCGGTCGCCTCCCCCGGCGGCAAAAAGATTTTTGACCTCGTCGTGCGCGATGCGCAGACGGGCGCAACGCTCAACTGGGGTTCTGCCGTCTCGCATTCAGCAAAGCGCGCGATGGTGACGATGTCGAAGCCTGCGGTTGATGTTTACAAACGCGGCGAGACTTTGAGCGCCGTCTTGCGCGCAACGGGTGATTTGCGCGGGCTTCAACTGCGGATGAGAGTTTTCGACGATCTGGGCCGCCTGCTCGCTTCAATCAATCGGCCCGCGCGCGGCGAAAGGACTTTCTCTTATCAACTAAAAAACTTTGTCGGCAAACAGGCGCACATTGTCGCCGAACTGGTTGATGAGAGCGGCGCTCTCATCGATCAGTTGCGCGCCAAGCCCGTCATGGTTGTGGCAGAGAAACGGCGCGAGCATGAATACACGGCGCTCGTCTCATTCGGCGGGACGAAACATTACCTGCAAGACGCACAGATGCGACAGGTTCGCGCAGCCGCAGCCGACACGGGTCTGACGTGGAGCATGGGCGAGGTGGACAACTCGCTCAACGTTCCGCGCGGCAGCTTTGGAGTTTACTGGTACGACCGGGGCCCGACCACGCCCGAAGGCCTTGAGCGCGCCATCGAGGATTTTAAGAAGACAGGAGATTTCGAGTCGCTCGGCTATCTCACCAAGAAGGAGCTTTACCGGCGCACAGGCGACACCAAATTTTTGCGTCGCACGCCCTCTTTCAACGATCCCGCATTCATCAAGACGCTGACCGACATCGTGCGCGCCTCTGCACGCAACAAGGCGCGCTATCAGATGGACTATTACTTCGTCGGCGATGAAGGCTCGCTCACCTCTTACGGCGACCCTGTCGATTTTGATTGGAGTCCCGAAGCACTCGCGGATTTTCGCGTGTGGCTCAAGGGTGAATACGGCACGCTCGACGCGCTCAACCGCTCATGGAAGTCGAGCTACAAAACTTGGGACGCGGTTACGCCTTCAACGACCGAGCAAGCGCGCAAGTCGGGCAACTTCGCGCCCTGGGCTGACCACCGCAGCTTTATGGAAGACACTTTTGCGCGCGCCTACAGAAGCGTGCGCGAGGCCGTTATTGAAGGCGACCCGCAAGGGCGCATCGCGCTCTCAGGCACGCAGGAGACAAACGCCTACAACGGCGCAGACTGGTACAAGCTCGATCAGGTGATTGACGATTTTCTCTCTTACGAAGGCGGCAATCAGTGGGACATGCATCGCTCGTTTGCCAAGCCCGACTCGATGATCGGCTTCTGGACCGGATACGGCTCGCGCGGACTCGCCGTGCAGAACGCCATCTGGACGGCGGCCACGCACGGCGTGCTTCATCCAAACATCTTCTGGATGTACGCGTTTCTCGACCCCGACATGACCCATTCGCAATCGGCGCGCGACATGGGCGCGGCTTTCAAATCGCTCAGACACGAGGGCGTTGGAAAACTCTTGATGGAGTCGAAGCGCGTGGGCGACGGCGTGGCGATTCACTACTCGATGCCTTCGGTTCACGGCGCGAGCATTCTCGGTTATCACCGCAACTTTGACGGCGGCGCAAATGTTGCTCCGGAAAAAGCAAACGCCAATTTTCCCGCAAACCGCGACGGCTGGGTGAATGCGGTTAAAGACCTTGGGTTGCAGTTCGACTTTGTCGCCTCAGAACAGATTGAGCAGGGAAAACTGACGGCGGACAAATACCGCGTGCTGATTCTACCGATGTCGGTCGCGCTTTCAGACAAAGAGCTGAAAGAGATTGATTCGTTTGTGCGCGGCGGCGGCGTGGTCGTCGCAGACGCTGCAACAGCGATGATGGACGAGCATTGCTCCTGGCGCACGGGCGCGATGTTGAATGAGATGTTCGGCATCAACACGGCGGAGTCGAACAAACGACAGCTCGGCGCGCATGGCGGCGCAATCGAGGTGACGGGCGACGGCGCGCAATTTAAGTTAAAGAGCGAGGAATTGGGCGGCATCGTCGCCACCGAAGCAAACGTCAAACCGACGCAGAACAGCACGCCTCTCATCAGCATCGGCGGCGCGCCGTCGGTCTTTGCGCGGCAGATTGAAAGGGGTTGGGCTTTCTATCTCAACACGCTCTTTGATCGCTATCCAAAGATGCGCGGCGAAAAGTTTGGCGGCGCGGGCCACCGCGCTCTGCTCGGCGCGATCTTTGAGCGCGCGGGCGTGCGCCCCGCCGTCGAAGTGCTTTCAACCGGCGGCAAGCGTCTGACAAATGCGCAGGTCGCGCGTTTCCAATTTGGCGACAGTCAGGTGCTCACCATCGTCAAAGACAACCTCGGCGTGGAAGGCGTTGTCGGGCAGGACGGCGTGACCACCTACAAAGATGCAGGACTTGGCGAAGTGGCGCGACAGGAGATATCGATTAAATTGCCGCGCAGGTATTTCGTCACGGACGTGCGAACGGGCAAGAGTTTCGGTTTGACGGATGCGTTGCGTACTTCAATCGTCGTCGGCGATGCGGTCGTGCTCGCATTGAATCCGGCGGAGAACCGTTTGACGCTGCGCGGCCCGGCCTCAATCGCGCGCGGCGAGCAGCCGGAATTCTCCATCGCTTCTTCTGCGAGCGGACGCAGGCTTGTGCGTCTGCACGTCCTTGCGCCGGACGGGACAATGCTTTCTCATTACTCGAAAAATCTTCTTGTTGACGGTGTCGATCAGAAATTTGTGCTGCCTTCGGCGCTCAACGATGCGAGCGGCGAATACACTCTGCGCGCAACCGACGTATTGACCGGAGCAGTGGCAACGGCGAAGATAACTTTGCGTTAACGCCGTTTGAGGATCGTTTCCAAAAATGCAGCCACCGACTTTTACAGACGTGCTCCGCGCCCGTCGCGTCGTCTCAAAACATCTCGCGCGCACGCCTCTCTCCAGCTATCCCGCGCTCAGCCGTCTGATTGGCGCGCGGCTGCTCGTCAAACACGAGAATCAACAGCCGACCGGCGCGTTCAAGGTGCGCGGCGGAATCAATCTCGTCTCGCAGCTTGCGTCGGAAGAGCGCGCGCGCGGCGTGGTTACCGCTTCGACGGGAAATCACGGGCAGTCGGTCGCCTATTCGGCGCAGCTCTTTGGCGTGCGCGCGACCGTCGTCGTGCCCTTAGAAGCAAACCCTCTCAAAGTTTCCGCGATGCGTGATTTTGGCGCGGAGGTCGTCTTTCACGGCAAAGATTTTGACGAGGCGAGAGAGCACTGCGAGGCTTTGTCGCGCGAGCTGGGTTTGCGCTACATCCATTCCGGCAACGAGCCGCTTTTGATTGCGGGCGTGGCGACTGGAGCGTTAGAGATTTTTGAAGATGCGCCCGACATCGAGACGATTATTGTTCCCGTCGGCGGCGGAAGCGGCGCGGCGGGAGCGTGTCTTGTCGCTAAAACCATCAACCCGCAAACGAGAATCATCGGCGTGCAGGCCGAGCGCGCGCCAGCCGCATATAAATCCTGGCAGGCCAAAAAATTGACAGAAGCTTTGATGGAGACCGAAGCCGAAGGACTTGCGACGCGCACGGCCTTTGAGCTGCCGCAACGCATGCTCTGGGAGATGCTGGACGATTTCGTGCTCGTTTCCGAAGACGAGATTCGCGGGGCAGTTGCACACTATCTTGAGCTTGCGCACACCGTCGCGGAGGGCGCGGGCGCAGCATCGCTTGCCGCAGCCTTGAAGTTGCGCGCGTCAATAGCAAATCAGACGGTTGCCATAGTTCTGAGCGGCGGCAATGCGACGCGCGCGCAGTTGAGCCGCGCGCTTTCATCCTAAAGCGGCGACCCGGCAAATGGACGCGCTAACCGTCCATTCCTCACATCGCAAACCTAGCTCTTCTGAAGGAGAAAAGATTTGTTTGAGCGACTAATCGCAAAGCTCATGCGCGCCAAATTGTTCATCGGGAAATCTTTTATCAAAGGCTTCGCGTTGATTGTGCTCTATTTTTTGGCAGGCGAGCTGATTGCCGAAACGCTCTTTGCCGCGATTCGTTTCCCGATGCCCGGCAGCGTTGTCGGCATGGTGTTGCTGACGGCGAGTCTTCGCCTCGGTCTGGTCAAAGCGGACGCACTCAAGCCGCCTTCGCAACTGTTGCTCAGGTATATGTCGCTCTTTTTTGTGCCTCCGGCAGTCGGTCTCATGTTGTATTTTGAGTTGCTCGGAAAAGAATGGCTTCCCGTTCTGATCGCCTGCGTAGTAAGCACGACGGCTGTGCTCCTTGTCGTCGGAGTTACAGAGCAGAAGCTTGAGCAGCATGACTAACTCTCTTCTTGCGCCTGTCTCGGCAATCGCCGCCACGCTACTCGTCTACTGCGCCGCGCAACGTCTTCAGGCGCGCTTCGGCTACTTCTTCTTAAATCCGGTGCTACTGTCGGCCTTTGCGCTGATTGCTCTTTTGAAACTAACCGGCATCAGCTATGCGACATACAATCAGGGCGGGCGCATCATTAGTTTTATGCTGGGGCCGGCGGTCGTCGCGCTGGCCGTCCCGCTCTATGAAGAGCTGCGACGAATTGCAGGCAAGGCCGGGTCGATTGTCGCATCCATTAGTCTCGGCAGCGTCGTCGGCATCCTGACGGCTGCGGGCACGGCTTGGGCTTTGAGCGCATCAAGAGAGATCGTTCTGACGCTTGCGCCGCGCTCGGTCACGACTCCGATTGCGGTCGGGATTGCCGAAAAGATTGGCGGCATCCCGTCGCTTGCAGCCGCTCTGGTAATCGCTACAGGAATATTCGGGGCAATCGTGGGGCCGGCAATTTTGCGTCTTGCGCGTGTGCGTAGTCGAACGGCTGTAGGTCTCGCGCTCGGCGCGGCGGCTCACGGCATAGGGACGGCGCGCGCCATCGAGATGGGCGAGACCGAAGGCGCTTTAAGCGGGCTTGCGATGGGGCTAAACGGCATCGTCACAGCTATTCTCATCTCGCTCTGGCTCTTTTGAATTTAGACGAAAATGTCTCGGCCCTTCGCGTCAATCAGACCTTGATAAAAATTCTTCTTCGATAAAGCACCCACATCAAAGCCAGCCAGACGAGGACGTAAGCGAGCGAGAAAGCGAGCGACGCGGCGGCGGGTGAGAAATTCGGCGCAAACAAATTTTCAAAAACGTATCCCCGCGCGCTTATGAGCGAACCGTCACGGCGCGCGACCTGCCATAAACCTAAGGCGCGGCCCGCAATGGCCGAGAGCACATAGACGGCGATGGCATTCGTCCCGAAAATTAGAAAAGGGCGCGCCCAGCTTTTGCGCTTCTGAATGTCTATCAACCAGTAGCAAATTGCCAGTAGTTGCAACGCCAACCCGGTCGTCAAGACGACGTAAGAACTCGTCCACAGAGGCTTGTTGATAGGAAACCAAAACCCGAGCGCCCAACCCGACATGACCGAGAGCGCGCCCGCGACAAACATCCCTGCCGTCTTCTCAAGCGGCGTGTGCCTGCTTCGCAGCCATGCCCCTGTAAGCGTCCCCGCAAGCGTAGTCGCTATTGCAGGCAGCGTGCTCAATATTCCTTCCGGGTCATAGACCTTCGTATAGATATGTCCGGCGAGCAGCGTGCGGTCGATGTATGCGGCGAGATTCGCTTCGCGGCTCAGGTCGCCTGCGGCAAAACCGGGCGCGGCGAGAAACGTCATCAGCACCCAGTAAAGAACAAGCAGCGCAAGTGCCGCGATTGCCTGCACGCGCCATCCCGCCTTCAAATAGATGATTGCCGCAAAGAGATAACAGACGGCGATGCGTTGCAGCACGCCGGGGATGCGGATGGTCGAAAAATCATAATAGGGGAAGCCGTGAATCAACAGGCCGAGCGCAAAGATAAGGAGAGCGCGCCGGATGATGCGAAGATAAATTTTACCGCCGCCCTGAGTGATTTCGGCGCGTCGTGCAAACGAGAGCGCAATCGAAACGCCGACGATAAAGAGAAAGAATGGAAAGATGAGGTCGGTCGGAGTCCAGCCGTGCCATTCGGCATGTTTGAGCGGAGCATAGACCGCGTCCCAGCGACCCGGATTGTTGACCAGAATCATCCCGGCAATGGTCATCCCGCGAAACGCATCGAGCGAAAGCAGGCGTTCAGCGCGCGGCTCGTGCTGTTGTTCGCTGACCACAGCATCCGACATCACTTTTTCAGCTCCTGACAAAAGCCGTCGGCATCGAGCCTTGAATCGCTCTGGCGGCAGGCGCATGCCGGCACGCCGCTTTCCGACAGGGTGAGC
>CBDUCU010000163.1:0-7944 GCA_965365725.1 uncultured bacterium
AATATGAGATGATCTCATGCAACGCCGGGCGCACCGACCTTGTCCATGAAAAGACTCTGGAGAGGAATTTCCAGCAGTACGCGATTCCTGTGCGCGGCCAGTGTGACATTTTGATAACAGGGATTCCGGACATTTCGCCGTATAATGTCTATTCGATTCTGAACCCGTTACTGGTGCAAGTGATGGCTCTCGGGTACCACTTCAACTTCTACCGCAACAAGCCGCTCCTGAAAAAGGGCGGCGTGCTTATCCTTCATCACCCTTGCTATGACGAGTTTGACCACGAGTTTCACCCGAGCTACATAGAGTTCTTCAATCGCCTCCTGCCGGAGACGCGCGACGCAGACGTTCTGCGGGACAAGTACGAGCGCGAGTTCGCCAGCAACCCCAGCTACGTAGAGATGTACCGGCGCGGCAACGCGTATCATGGCGCGCATCCCTTCTTCATGTGGTACTGGGGCGAGAACGGTCGCCAGCACGTCGGGCGCGTCATCGCCGCCGGAGCTTTGAACGCGCACGTCCCGGCGATGCTCGGCTGGGAGCGCGCCGATAACCTTACCGAAGCCATCGAGATGGCGCGAAGCTACATGGGACGCTCCGCCGAGATTACGATGCTTCATCAACCGATGATCGGCATCTGCGACATGAGTTAAGATGTGCGCGAGATTTTAGTGTTATGAGTACCACCGCAAGATTGATTACCGCAGACGAGTTACTGACCATGCCGCACACGGATGGCAGAAACGACTGCCGCCTCACCCTCATACGTGGAGAAGTTATCAAGATGTCACCAACCGGCGGCACGCACGGCATTCTCTGCGCGAGAATCGCGTCTGTGCTCCTCATCTACGCCGAGCAGAACAATCTCGGAACTGTCTTCGGCGCGGAGACGGGTTTTCAGGTGGAGCGCGATCCGGATACGGTTATCGGGGCTGACATCGCATTCGTCAGCAAAGAACGGATGAGCTTGGTTGAAGACCTCAACAAGTTTCTCCCCTTCGCGCCTGACATCAGCGTTGAAGTTTTGAGTCCCGGAAATCGGCGTGCGGAGATTGAACGAAAGATCAAATACTATTTTGCGGCGGGCACACGTCTGATGTGGGTTATTGATCCAAAGCATCGAACGGTCGCCGTCTATAAATCACCAGATCAGCAGAAACTTTTCGGCGACACCGATGCACTTGATGGTGAGGACGTGCTTCCTGGATTTCGTTATGAGATTTCAGAATTGTTTGGGGAAGCGAAAGTATAAGTTGACGGCATGAAATTATCTCCGACAGAAATTTATAACGGCAGAAGCGTCTTTATCATCGGCGCGACGGGGTTCGTCGGCAAGGTGACGCTCTCGATGCTTCTGCATCGGTTTCCCGGCATCCGCCGCGTCTATGTGACGGTGCGCGCGCGCTCGCAGGAAGAATCCGAGACGCGTTTCTGGACGAACGTCGTCACCGCGCCGCCCTTCAACCCTTTGCGCGAGCTTTACGGCGCGGCCTTTGAGGATTTTGTCCGCGACAAAGTCAGCATTGTCAACGGCGACATCGCGCAGGAAAACGTCGGCATGTCTGACGAGCAGGCCAAAGCGGTCGCCGACGAAATCTCAGTTCTTATCAACAGCGCGGGCAACGTCACCTTCAACCCGCCACTTGAAAGCGCGCTGCGCACAAACGTCGTCGGCACGCGCAACGTCATCGCGTTTGCCAAACGGATGAAGCGGCCCGCGCTCATTCACGTCTCGACCTGTTTCGTCGCGGGCAATCGCTCAGGCCCGGTTTGGGAGAGCGACCCCGTCATCGGTTATTTTCCCCGACGCGACGAGATGCCCGGCGTTGAGTTCAACGTTGAGCAGGAGATACGCGATTGCGAAAAACTTGCCGAGCGCGTTCGTGATGAAGCGCGCGACGCACTGACCGCCGCACGCTTCCGCGAGCAGGCGCGAAAGCGTCTCATCGAAGAGGGACGAGACCCGGACGATCTGGACGCGATGGGTTTGGCCGTTGCGCGCGAGCGCAAGATGTGGACGCGCGAGCGTCTGACCGAACTCGGCACGGAGCGCGCGCATTTCTGGGGCTGGCCCAACATCTACACTTATACAAAGAGTCTGGGCGAGCAACTGGTTGCAGCAGAAGACCAAATCGTCAAATCAATCGTTCGTCCGAGCATCGTCGAGAGCGCAAACACGTTTCCCTTCCCCGGTTGGAACGAAGGGTTTACGACGACCGCGCCGCTCATCTTTATCGCGCTCAAGGGCCAGACAAAAGTTCCCGTCAATGAAAGATTGATTCTCGACATCACGCCGGTCGATTCGGTCGCCGCCGTGATGCTTGCGGTCGCAGCCGAAGCGTGCGTGCGCGAGCCGCGTCTCGTCTATCAGGCTGCGACGGGCGATAGCAATCCAAACACAATGGAGCGCATCGTCGGGCTTTTAGGTCTTTACAAACGCAAGCATTTTCTCGACAAGGATTCGGGCCTTCGCATCGTCAACGAGTTTGCCGCCCGCATGGAAGCGCAGCCCGTCACGCCTTCGCGCTTCGAGAAGACTTCGACCCCGATGTATAACGCCGCCGCCAGGAAACTTTCGGGCGCGCTCGACCGCGTTCGACCGCGCTGGGGCGGGGGCCGTCTGACCGAGATCATCGACCGCGCGAAAGAATCTGTTGACCGCGTCGAAGAGTTGACGCGCGAGACCAAAGAGGCATTCGAGCTGTTTCGCCCCTTCATGGTCGAGAACGCATACATCTTCCGGGCCGACAACGTGCGTTCGCTCTTTTCAAACATACGCAAGGACGAACAGCACGTCATACCCTGGGGCGTGGAGCGCATCGATTGGTACGACTACTGGATGCACGTCCATTTCCCCGGTCTTCAGAAATGGGTCTTTCCCAAGCTCGAAGAAGACCTTCGCGCAGTCGAAAAACGCAGCTACACCTACCGCGACCTGCTCGAACTCTTTGAGACCTCTTCGAAGCGTTTCTCGACGCGCGTCGCCATGCGCATCGAGCGCGATGGACGGCACGAGCAGTACACTTACGCCGATCTGCACGAGCTGGCGACGCGCGCCGCCGCATTCTTTATCTCGCGCGGCGTGAAGACGGGCGACCGCGTGCTGCTCGCAAGCCACAACATGCCCGAATGGGGCATGAGCTATTTTGGCGTGCTCAAGGCCGGCGCGACCTGCGTGCCCATCGATCCTGAAAGCTCGACCGACGAGATCATAAATTTCACACGCGCAAGCGGCGCGGCGGGGCTGATCGTCGGGCCGAAGGTGCTTGAGGAGCACGCTGATCTGCGCGACAAGTTAAATGCGAACGAACTCGCAGAGACGCAGGTCTGGACGTTTGACGAAATCTTTGAGCTGCTTGACGAGAAGACCGAGGATGAGCGTATCGCTCTTCTCCCGCAGCGTGTGCAGGCCAACTCGACCGCCTCGCTTATCTTTACTTCGGGGACGACAGGCATCCCCAAAGGCGTGATGCTCACGCACAAGAATTTGTCGAACATGGTTTCGATGCTCTCGTCCGTCTTCGACATGTCGACGCGCGACGGCGTGCTCTCAGTCCTCCCGCTCTACCACACGTTTGAGTTTTCGACCGGATTTTTGACACCTCTAAGTCGCGGCGCGCAGATTACATACCTGCAAGAGCTGAGCGGCGAAGAGCTTGCGCGCGCCATCAAAAACGGCCACGTCACGGGCATGGTCGGCGTACCCGCGCTTTGGGAATTGCTCCATCGACGCATCAAGAATCGTCTGCATGAACGCCCGGCAGTCGGGCGCGCGGCTGATCTCTTGATTCGCGCCAATAGTTGGCTGCGCGACCGTACGCCTTTTAATCTCGGTCAAATCTTTTTCCGCCCGATTCATACAGGCATGGGCGGGCGCATACGTTACCTCATTAGCGGCGGCTCGGCGCTCAGCGAATCGGTCAAACGCGAGATGCACGGCCTCGGCTTCACCATCCTCGAAGGCTACGGACTCACCGAAGCATCGCCCGTACTGACGGTGACGCGCCCTTCTAACGTTTTGCTTGCCGAGAGCGTGGGCCGCCCCCTGCCCGGCGTCGAGATTCGCATCGCTGACGCTGACGAAAGCGGCATCGGCGAAGTTCTCGCGCGCGGGCCGAACGTAATGGCCGGTTACTACCAGAATGAAGAGGCCACGCGCCATGCATTGACGGGTCGTTGGCTTCGCACGGGTGATCTTGGACGATTAGACGACGACGGCAATCTCTATCTTGTCGGACGCTCGAAAGAGATCATCGTTGACACAAACGGCAAGAACGTTTACCCGGACGAGATCGAGGAGCTTTACAACACGTCTGATCTCATCAAAGAGCTGAGCGTCGTCGGCCTCAGCGACGGAATCGGCGAGAAGGTTGCGTGTCTTGTCGTCCCCGACTACGACCACGACATTGCGCTCTCGCGCGAAGATGTAAAGCGCCGCGTCGAAGAACATTTCCGCGACGTTTCTTCAACGCTTCCCTTCTACAAACGCGTCAAAGTACTTCATTTCACGGACGACGAGCTGCCGCGCACCGCCACGCGCAAAGTCAAAAGGCGCGAGGTCGTGCAGATGCTCGAAGAAGCTGAAGTGCGCATGCGCTCATCGCTCGGCGAAGGCGTGCCGCAGAAACAGGAACGACCGGGCGACGACGCATGGCTGATCGACATCGTCGCAACGGTCGCCAACCGACCCCGTGCACAAATCTCGATGCAAACAAGGCTCGCCGATCTCGGCTTCGACAGCCTTATGTTTGTCGAGCTGGCTTCGGCCATTGAGCACGCTGGCGGAACAATCTCTTCGCCGGAGCTGCTCAACAACGTGCAGGACTTGCGCGAGCTGCATTCGGTCGTTACACGTCGCCCGACCGCAGCCGAACGTCGCGCGGCGGAAGCGCGTGCGGCGGCGGTTGAAAGCCGCGAGGATGAAGAGATTCACGTCCCTTCAGTTGTCAGAGTGCTCGGCAATCGCGGCCTCGACGTTTTGCAGCGAATGTTCTACGAGCGCATGCTCGCCTCAAGGATAGAAGGTCAATCAAACATCCCCGTCCACACAAACTTTATCGCGGCCTCGAACCATGCTTCGCACCTTGACATCGGTTTGGTCAAAGTTGCGCTCGGCGAATACGGGCGCGACATGGTTGCTTCGGCGGCGGCGGACTATTTCTTTGACAACAAATACAAGCGCGCCTACATGAACAACTTTACGAACCTCGTTCCCATCGAGCGTTCCGGCTCTCTGCGTCAATCTCTTCGACACGCGCGCTCGTTTCTTGAGCGCGGACACACGGCGCTGATCTTCCCGGAAGGTACGCGCTCGATGACGGGTGAAATGGGCGAGTTCAAATCCGGCTTTGCATACCTCGCGCTCTCGACGAGGACAGGCATTCTGCCCATCTACATCTACGGCACTTACGAGGCGCTGCCAAAAGGCTCGAACGTTTTGAAGGGGCGCGACATCGGGGCAAAGATCGGACGCTTTCTCTCGCCCGATGAACTCGAAGAGCTTGCGCGCGGCATGCCTCGTTCGGAAGCCTACCGTCTCATCGCTGCGCTCGTCCGACATGAGATCGAAAATCTGCGCGACGGCACGCGCCATGCCTTCGACGCAAAAGGCCTTCGCCGTCGCTGGCGAAACGAGCGCCGACACAATCACTCTGCTGTTGATGTAACCGAAAACGCAGAGGTGGAAGGATAGAGATTAGAAATGTGAACTGATTTCTAATCTCTATCCTTTAACCTCAATCCCCTGTCTTTATGACAACAAAGAAACCCAGGACGGCGACAAAGAAACCGGCCAAAAGATCAGCGAAGCGTCAGAAGTCTTCCGAGAGCATGGCTCTTGTAAAGAGACCAAAGCCATTTACACTGGTGACGGGCGGGACAGGTTTTCTTGGCGCGCATTTGGTCAGAGAGCTTGTCGCGGCAGGCGCAAGAAATGTTCGCGTGCTGACGACTGCTGCGCCCGCGTGGCTTGAAGAACTGGGCGTTGAGAGCATCGAAGGCTCGATTACTTCATCGGAAGACGTTGCGCGCGCGGTCAAAAACGTGAATGAGATTTATCACTTGGCCGGACGCGTCTCGCGCGAGCCTTCGGATGCGCATGCGATGTATGAGCTGCATGTCACGGGCACGCGCGTGCTGTGCGAGGCGGCGCGTGCCGCCGGTGTCCGGTCAATCGTTTTAGCTTCGACGAGCGGGACGATTGCCGTGACTGAGGACGGCGAGGTTGTGCCCGATGAAGAATGGCCGCAGCCTTTGGAGATTGTCTCGCGCTGGCCCTATTACGCAAGCAAGGTCTATCAGGAACGCGTCGCGCTCGAACATTTTTCAGGTAAGAACGAGCGGCTCGTGATCATCAATCCGAGTCTTCTTTTGGGGCCGGGCGACGAGCGTTTGAGTTCGACAAAAGTCGTGCTGGATTTTCTTTCGCGTAAAATTATGTCTGTACCGAAGGGCGGGCTGAGTTTTGTTGACGCGCGTGATGCGGCGCGCGCGGCAATCTCTGCGATGGAGCGAGGCAGTCACGGCGAGCGTTATCTTCTGGGCGCGGCCAACTGGACGTTTGAAGAATTTTTCGGTCGGCTTGAACGGCTCACCAAAGTCAATGCGCCGCGTCTTGCGCTTCCCTCAAAACTGACGCTCGCGGGCGCGCGCGGCCTTAACGCGCTTTATCGGCATTGGAAACTCGCACCTCCGGTCGAACCGGCTGAGTTGGAAATGGCCGAACATTTCTGGTACGCAGATTCGTCAAAGGCAGCCTACGAACTCGACTTCACCCCGCGCGATCCGCAAATAACGCTTCTTGATACGGTCAACCACATCCGCGAAAACTTTCTCGGCCACTCCGCTTTCGCCGCTTCTTCTTGAGGAAGAAAACGGCTCGGGAATTCATCAAATCCCGGAAGTTAAGACCGCTCAACAAAACTCGCTTTGCACAACCTGCAGAAATTAGTTTACTGACAGGAGCAGGTAATACTTGACACATTTTTGTGATAAGTATAACGTGCTGACACAAAAAGGGCGGCGCACCCTGAAAAGTTTTTTGCCCGACTCCGTTTTTTCGATAGCTGCGACGCGTCGCCCGTAAGTGCCTTCTGTTTTGCACGTTTCTCGCAGTTTGTCTGAATCAAAGAACTTTCGGGCCGCTTTATCTCACAAACAATTGCTACCCGAAAGCTTGTAGCCTTGGGGGTTTTAATCATGGCGAGTCAGGTTCAAATAGCCGCAGAATCAAACGGCGAATGGAGTCACGCCGAGATGGAATTCGACGACACCACCATCAAATGCGTTGACTGTGGGGAAGACTTCATCTGGACGGCAGGTGAGCAGGTCTTTTTCCACGACAAGGGTTTGAGAAACGCACCGAAGCGTTGCAAGCCGTGCAAGCAGGCGAAGAACGAGCGTCTCGCGGCCATAGCAGCCGCTCAAGCCGCAGGCGTACGCCAGCGCATCGAGGTATCGGTCAACTGCGCTCAGTGTGGACAGCAGACAACCGTCCCCTTTTACCCTTCGCAGGGTCGGCCCGTCTTCTGCCGTTCCTGTTTCCTCGCCAGCCGGGGCGCGGACGCTCAGGGCGGATAAAGCACGCTTTCCGCATCCATCTGTTCGGACTCAACAGCACGACATCCGTTGCGCACACCACCCAACAACGTGTCGCCACGTTATGGATGCTGTGCGTCATAAAACACATTCCTAATTGTCGTCGTCAGACATCTTTCTCCGGGCTTGGGTTGTGATTCAAAGCCCGGAAATCTTATCCCTCAATCTGATCATCCACCGACGTGCACGATTGGTCTTCGTTCCGGGTCGTCTTCGGCCTGACGCAAGACCTCGTGTGTGACGGGCGCAGTATCGCCCTCGCCGAAGGCGACGTACTTCAAAAGGTAGGAAAGCGGATTGCCCTCGCTCCAACCGAAATAGATATGCGGTATCTTTCCCGTCTGATCT
>CBDUCU010000164.1:0-7905 GCA_965365725.1 uncultured bacterium
ATGCCAAGGTGCCAGCGAAACTGCAAGCCTTCCGCGGGGCAGGATGGTCGACTTCGCGCGCTCGCTGCCGTGCTTCAGGATCTGCGGGCCCGACTGCCGGTCGGCGATCCAATGGGCGCCGGCCGGGGCGCCCGCAGCCAGCATCTCTTCGGTGACGACGACTTTTTGAAAATGCTCCATGTCGCCGGGCGAGAGCGCGACGTTGCGCTGCCGTTTTTGCGCCGCGTCGATGGCCGTCATGTTGCGCCGCTCGATGTCGCTCAAGAGCTTCGCGTCGTAGTCCGGTTTTGGCTGATACCAGTACCGTTCCTCGAAATAGTTTTGCAGCCAGGGCTGATCATCAAAGCGTTTGCCGTGAACCGCCTCGATCTCGGCGCGCAAAACCCTCCACTCTGCGCCGGTGTGTTCGCCCAGGTTTTCGGCTTTGATAAGACGCGTCTGCCACCACCGCATGTCGCCGGGCTGAATCGTCGCGTGCGCTTTGGCTTCCAATTCGCGGATGAGGTCGAGATTTTTGCGCTCGGTCGCGTTGAGCAGAGAGTTTGAGAAGTTCGGGTTTGGTTTATACCAGGCGCGCTCTTGCAGGTAATACTTGATGCTCCAATCTTTGAAGACGCGTCCATGACGACCAAAGACGATTCCTCGCATCAGCTCAAGGTTTTCAAGCGGCACGCCTTTAAGCTCGTCGCGCTTGAGCAGTTGTTTCGAGAAATCAAACTCCTCCCAACGCTTCATCGGGTCCGTATCCTGCGCGCGCGAAAGCGGAGGCAACATGAATAGAACGGTGATGAAGGCTAACAACAGTCGCGTTGAAAATTTCTTCCGCATGGGGGAAAAGCTCCTTTCACGCATTTGTAAATTAACGTTTGCGAGATTCTGTTTTCGGCTCCTGTTCGACGAAGCGCGTGATGCCACCGGCAATCGCTTCGGCCATCTGTTTTTGTCCCGCCTCCGACTTGATAAATTCAGCGTCCGACGCATCTGACAAAACGACCATCTCGATGGTCACGACCGGGACTTCAGAAAAGATCGAGCCGGTCAGCGCGCCGCCCTGCTCGCGTCCGACCTTTGTCTGATAGTCGGTGCGTATGCCGTTGTCGTTCAAACGACCTTCGAGCACCTCTTTCATCCCTGTATGGATTGACGTGGCCGCACGACTGCTCGCTTCGATTACGCGTTTCGAGGGGCCGACGGTTCCGTCCTTCGCCTTGCCTTCGCGGTCGGGATAATAGATTGCATAGCCGCGCTCGACGCTCGCGTCGCAATGCAGACGCACCATCAGGTCGGCGCGCGCATGATTAGCAATCAATGCGCGTTGCTTGTTCGGGACAAGCTCATCTTCCGATGATTTCGTCAACACGACTTTATAGCCGCGAGCTTCGAGAAGAGATTTCAGTTTCAGTGCGACGGCCCACGCAACGAAAGTCTCGTTCGTTCCGTTTTGCACGTTGCGCCCGCTCGCCACTTCCGAAGGATGTCCGGGATCGATGGCGATAATGGTGCGCTGCTGCTTTTGCGCGTCTCTGTTTTCGGTGGACTTGTCCTTCTTCGGTTCGGTTTTCTGAACCCGTGCGGCGGGCGCACAAAGCTGGAGCGAGAGAAAAAGGACGAGAGTTATGAAGAGTTTCATTCAGACCCGTTTGGATAGTTCATTTCGCAAGCGCCTGACATTCTACAGGCAAACGCGCGAACGCGGAACAGGTCGGCACACACATTCTCTTAGCGACATGCAACTTTTGCCGCAAACCCGCTTCCCTCGTTTTGACACATTGTTGACAACGCGACGCACTTGACAGCGACGAACACAATGCCTCGACACTTTCTGAGAGGCTGCTAGACTTTCACACAACGATATTTTAATCTCACTCGTTCCGCGCAACATGCCGGGGTGGCGTAATGGCAGCCGCGCAGGTCTTAGAAGCCTGTGCCGAAAGGCGTGCGGGTTCGAGTCCCGCCCCCGGCATTAAAATCAGATGTTAGATGTTGGATGTCAGACGTTAGTGAAAGACATACTTCTTAACTGACGTCTGACATCCAACATCTAACATCTATCTTTTGGAGCATGCATTTATGAAGACGGAAATCATTGACCACTCGGCGACACGCAAGGAACTGAAGATCGAGATCGGGGTCGAGGAGGTACGCACCGAGATGGAGCGCGTCAGCCAGATGTACGCGCGACAGGCGAGCGTGCCCGGCTTTCGCAAAGGACACGCGCCGGTCGGCGTTGTTCGCACGCGTTTTAAGAATGAGATTCGCGGCGAGGTCTTACAAAATCTCGTCCCCCAAGCGGTCAACAGCGCGATTGAAGAGAGCGGCCTCAACGTTATCGGCCAGCCCGACGTGCATCTCGACAACGAAAATCTTGACCGGCTCGGGCAATCAGACATCTCGCTCCACGCGCATGTCGAGGTTTTGCCCGAAGTCGAGCTTGGCGAGTATGCGGGCATCGAAGCGGCGCGTCGCACGCGCCCCATCACCGACGAGATGGTCGAAGAGACGATGGAGCGTCTGCGCGAATCTTCGGCCTCGCTTCTGCCCGTCGAAGACAGGGGCGCGCAGGAGTCCGACACCATCACTTCAACTTTCAAGGGCAAGTTCTTGAGCCACCCTGAAGAAGAAGACATCAACGTCGAAGACGTTGATGTTGTGCTTGGCGGCCCCGGCGTGCACGCCGCCTTCAACGAGAATTTGACGGGCGCACGCGAAGGCGACGAGAAGACTTTTACGGTGAACTATCCGGAAGATTTTTCGTCACAGGGTTTGGCGGGAAAAGAGGTCCAGTACACGGCGACTGTCAAAAGCGTGCGACGCAAGGAGATGCCTGCGCTCGACGACGAGTGGGCGAAGAGTTTGGGCGAGGAGATCGAATCGGTCGAGGCTCTGCGCCAGCGCATCCGTGAAAACATGGAGTCGCGCTCAAAGTATGAATCTGACAGTCGCCTGCGCGACGAAATCATTGGCAAGCTCGTTGACGCTCATCAGTTCGAGTTGCCCGAATCGCTCGTCGAATATCAAGCAAATCAGCTTCTTCAATCGACCATCCGCGACATGATTCAGCACGGGTTTGACCCGCGCCAGCAACAGTTTGACTGGGAGAAACTGAAGGAGCATGCGCGCACGCGTGCGACGAATGAACTGCGCGCCTCGATGCTTCTGGAATCAATCGCCGAACGTGAAAATATAGAGGTCACGGACGAAGAGATCGAAGAAGAAATCAACTCAGTTGCCGAAGCAACGGGACAGACCGAAGAGCAGGTGCGGGCTGCCTTGACAAAGCAGGGGGGCGCTACTAGCATCGCCGACAGATTACGCAACCGCAAAGCTCTCGATCTTTTAGTCGAAAAAGCGAACGTCCGCGATGAAGAATGGCGCGACGAGCAAGAGCAGTTAGAAGAAGCAAAGGAGACAGAAGACACGGGTCAGGAGTCAGAATAAAGGCGGCGGACGATTCGACTCTTCTCAATTTCGCCTACTGGCTTCCATCTGCTGTCTCCTGAATACTGAGAGGTTTTTATGGCATTAGTTCCAATGGTAGTCGAGCAGACCTCGCGCGGCGAGCGTGCTTTCGACATCTTCTCGCGTCTGCTCAAAGACAACATCATCTTTATCGGCACGCCTATCGACGATCAGATCGCCAACCTGATCGTCGCACAGCTTCTGTTTCTCGAAGCCGAAGACCCTGAAAAAGATATCAATCTCTATATCAACTCGCCCGGCGGCTCAATCACGGCGGGGATGGCAATCTACGACACAATGCAGTTTATCCGTCCCGACGTGACGACCATCTGCGTCGGCCAATGCGCGTCGATGGCGGCGCTGCTGCTCGCGGCGGGTGCAAAAGGCAAGCGCTTTGCACTTCCCAATTCGCGCATCCTCATCCATCAGCCTTCGGGCGGCGCGCAGGGTCAGGCCACAGACATCCGCATCATGGCCGAGGAAATCCTGCGCATGCGCGAGCTGACTTCGCGCATCCTCGCAAAACACACCGGACAGCCCTACGAGATCATCGAAAACGACGTTGAGCGCGACCGCATTATGTCGGCGCAGCAGTCCAAAGAGTACGGTCTCATCGACGAAGTGATTGCGCACCGCGAATAGATAATCAGATGCAGGAGCGCAACTCTCCCCGCGCGCGTGTTCTTTCCTAAAATTTTCCCAACGGGCGAGCATCTGTTGTAAGATGCTCGCTGCCGGTACGCGCGCGCACACTGCGCGTGTTATAGTTTTCCGAAGGCGGGAGTTGTTCCCCCTCTTGTTTGTTTCCAAACTCGACCGACGCGTTTCCCAAACGACCGAACGGAGTCTCCTCGAAACAATATGGTACGCCGAACCGACGATACGTTGCGCTGTTCGTTCTGCGGTAAGTCGCAGAACGAAGTAAAAAAACTCATTGCCGGCCCCACCGTCTATATCTGCAACGAGTGCATCGACATCTGCAACGAGATCATTACCGACGATCAGCAGGCCGAAGCCGTCGCCTCTCGCCCGCCACTTCCGAAGCCGTCCGAGATCAAGACCTTTCTTGACGAATACGTCATCGGGCAGGACGACACGAAGAAGCGTCTGGCCGTCGCCGTCTATCAGCATTACAAGCGGATAGAACTGGCGCGCCGTCGCAGCGATGTCGAGATTCAAAAATCCAACATCCTGCTTATCGGCCCGACGGGGACGGGCAAAACGCTTCTTGCGCAAACTCTCGCACGCATCCTTTCAGTTCCCTTCACCATTGTTGACGCAACGACGCTGACCGAAGCCGGCTACGTCGGCGAAGACGTTGAGAACATCATCCTCAAACTTCTTCAAGCCGCCAACGGCGATGTGGATCGCGCGCAGCAGGGCATCATCTATATCGACGAGGTCGATAAGATTTGCCGCAAGGACGAAAACCCTTCGATCACGCGCGACGTGTCGGGCGAAGGCGTGCAGCAAGCATTGCTTAAAATCCTGGAAGGCACGGTCGCCAACGTCCCGCCGCAGGGCGGACGCAAACATCCGCATCAGGAATTTTTCCCCGTCGATACAACAAACATTCTCTTTATCTGCGGCGGCGCTTTTGTCGGTCTCGAAAAAGTTATCGAGAAGCGTCTGCGCAACAAGTCGATGGGCTTTCAGGCGGAAGTCAAATCGAGCGGCGCACGCCACGCCGAGGCGCTCGGCCACGTCCAACCCGAAGACCTCATCAGGTTCGGGCTGATTCCAGAATTTGTCGGTCGTCTTCCCGTCTGCGGCGTGCTCCACGAACTGGACGAAGCCGCGCTCATACGCATCCTCACCGAGCCGAAGAACGCGCTCATCAAGCAGTATCAGAAAAAGTTCGAGTACGACAACGTCAAGCTCCGTTTTACCGACGACGCGCTGCGCGCGATTGCTCGCCAAGCGGTCGAGCGCAAAGTCGGTGCGCGTGGTTTGATGATGATCATGGAAGAGATGCTTCTCGAAGCGATGTACACATTGCCCTCGCAAAAGCGCGTCAAAGAGTTTGTCATCACCTCGGAGATGGTCGAACGCCGCCGCGCGCTGCCCGGCGAAGCTCTCGCGGGCATAGACGAAGCAGCGTAAAAGCAGGGCAAAAGTAAAAAGGTAAAAGGCAAAAGTAGGAAGGCATCCGAGCCTCTTCACTTTTGCCTTTTACCTTTTTACTTTTGCTTTTAACCATTGTGGCGAAGGCGCGGGAAATAGTTTAAGATTCAGACTGTCTTTGGATGGGGCGAGCGCGAAGTCGTAGAGGCTCGCCCTTTGTACCATCCGTTGGTTTCAGATAAAAGGTTTTTTGAGTTTCCATCATGGAAGAATATTCTGATCGCACTCCTACAGACATCGCACGGCTACCGATGGTTCCCATACGTGATGTCGTCATCTTTCCCTTTACCAAAGTGGCTTTTAAGATCGGACGGCCCGGCTCTGTGCGCGCACTCGAAGAGGCGCTCTCATCAGACCGTTTGATCTTTCTTGCCACGCAGCACGACGCATCGATTGATGAGCCGATCCCGTCGCAGATTTATGGTGTCGGCACAATCGCGCGCATCCTTCAGGCGCAACGTCAGGAGAACGGCCAGACCAAAGTCGTCGTCGAAGGCCGAGAGCGTGCGACGACAATTCGCGTCGAAAATGACGCTGGAGCTTTTACGGCAATCGTCAGGCGTGCGCCCGTCGCTGCCGAGACAGGAGTGCGCGTCGAAGCGCTCGTCCAACGCATCGGTCAGCTTGTCGAACAACATCTTCGCCTCGCACCCGAAGCGCAGACGGATGCTTTGCAAACGGCCCTGCGCAATCCAGACCCTTCGCATCTTGCTGATGCACTTGCCTCGCAACTGCGCATCCCCGTCGAAGACAAACAGGGCATCCTTGAAATCTTCTCGACGACTGGCCGTCTGCAAAGAATTATTGAGCTATTGGAAGTCGAAGTTGACAAACGACAGCTTGACCGAACCATACAGGCGCGCGTCAAACGTCAGATGGAGAAGGCGCAGAAGGAGTATTACCTCAACGAGCAGATCAAGGCCATTCACAAAGAACTCGGACGCAAGGACGAGAAGGCCGAGATGGAGGATTTGCGCAAGCGCATTGAAGAGGCCGGAATGACCGAAGAGGCGAAAGAGAAAGCCCTTCAGGAATTGCATAGGCTCGAAGCAATGCCGCCGATGTCTGCCGAGGGCACGGTCTCGCGCACCTATATCGACTGGCTTCTGAGCGTGCCCTGGAAACAAAAATCGAAAGAGATCAAAGACCTCACGCGCGCCGAAGAGGTCTTAAACGAAGACCATCACGGTCTTGAGAAGATCAAAGACCGCATCCTTGAATATTTGGCCGTCCGACAGCTTGTCAAAAATCCCAAGGGCTCGATTCTCTGCTTTGTCGGCCCGCCCGGAGTCGGCAAAACTTCTCTCGGCAAATCAATCGCGCGCGCAACGGGAAGAAAATTTGTCCGCCTCTCTTTAGGCGGCGTGCGCGACGAGGCCGAAATACGCGGCCACCGACGCACATACATCGGCGCGCTTCCCGGCCAGATCATCCAGATGATGAAAAAGGCCGGAACTGTCAACCCGCTTATCCTGCTTGATGAAGTTGATAAGCTCGGCGCGGATTTTCGCGGCGACCCGTCGGCTGCGCTCCTCGAAGTCCTAGACCCTGAGCAGAACAATTCGTTTCAGGATCACTACCTCGACGTTGAATACGATCTCTCGAAAGTATTCTTCATTGCGACGGCCAACGTGCTTCATACGATTCCGCCCGCGCTTCAGGACCGTCTGGAAATCCTCAGACTATCCGGCTACACCGAACGCGAGAAGCTGGAAATTGCCAAGCGCCATCTCGTCGTCAAACAGGCTGAAGGCAGCGGCCTCAAGGCCGAGCAGGTTGATTTCACCGATGAAGGCATCCTTGAAATCATCCGCCATTACACGCGCGAAGCGGGCGTGCGCAATCTCGAACGCGAGATCGGATCGTGTATGCGCAAGGTTGCGCGCAAGGTGGTGGCCGACGGTGCAAGCGACGGCTTCAAAGATGTCGTTACGGCGGAGCGCGTGCGCGAGATGCTCGGCTCTATCAAGTTTCGCCAGCTCACCGCGACAACCGAGAGCGAGATCGGTCTCGCTTGCGGACTCGCCTGGACTGAAGTTGGCGGCGAGGTCTTGCAGATCGAGGCGACGCTGACGAACGGGCGCGGCGGTGTCACCCTGACGGGCAAACTCGGCGAAGTTATGCAAGAGTCGGCGCAGGCCGCGCTTACCTGCATCAAGGCGCGCGCCGAGCGTTTGGGGATGAATCTTGAATTCATACGCAAGCGCGACCTGCACATACACATCCCCGAAGGCGCGATTCCGAAGGACGGCCCTTCGGCAGGTGTGACGATGGCGACCGCGATGGCTTCGGCCCTGATGCGCGTGCCCATCCGCAATGAAG
>CBDUCU010000165.1:0-7833 GCA_965365725.1 uncultured bacterium
GCCGAAGGCATCGAAGACGCGAGCTTCGACCTGTGGACGCAGGCCGAGATCGAGTCAATGGACATGAGTGCGAAGCGCGTGCGGCTGGCGAGCGGCGAAGAGTTGCAGTCGATCTTTTTGATCATCGCGACGGGCCTGCGCCGGCGGACTCTGAACGTGCCGGGCGAGCGCGAGCTTGCGGGGCGCGGCGTGATCGTTAAAGAGTTGCGACCCGAAAGCCCTTTGCGCGGCACAACTCTGCTCTCGGAGGGAGATGCCGTGTGGCGCGTGGGCGGAAGGCGCGTGAGCTCTGTTGCCGAGATTGACGATGCGATCAGGCGTGCGCCATCGGGCGCGCGTCTGTCTCTGAGCGTTGTCTCGCGCGGCGAGCACGCGGAATGGACGGGTCTGCTTGTCACAGACGCGATCAAGCAAGCGCCGTCGCCTTCAGGAATTGTCGGCGGCGGGCGCACGCATCGCTTCCGCGCTTCGGGTTGGACGCGCCATTATCAAACCTACGCCGAAGTGCTTCAGATGATCGCGCAGCTGGCGCTCGGGTTTGCGCTGGCAGCGATGCTACGACGCAGCACGCCGCGTCGATGGGTTTGGCTCGCGTTCGCGGCGTTCGCTCTGCTCGGCCTCGGCATCGCTTTGACAGCGATGCGAACGACGCTTGTCGCTTTCGTCGTTGGAGCGATTGTGGTTTCGCTGCGCGCCGCGACGAGAGGACGCGCGCGTCTGCTCGTCGCGTCTGTCATCATCTGCGCCGTTCTTTTCGGCGCGTTCTTTGTGTGGCGCACGCGCGACCGGGGCGCGCTCGTCCTCAGTGATCCAAGCGCGAGCTTGCGCGCGCAGGTCGCCTGCGTCGCCTTTGGTCGTTTGGCGGTGCATCCCGTCTTTGGTCATGGGATGGATGCTGTGCACAAACACTGGAGCGAATGGGGCTTTCCCGGAAACGATCTGCTGCACACGCATTCCACGCCCCTGCAAATCGCTTTTGACAGGGGATTGCCTGCGCTCCTGTTCTGGCTCTGGCTGATGGCGGCCATCTGGTTTGCGGCGGCGCGTGCTGAAAAGATTTGGCGCACGTCCGACGACGCAGCACTTCACGGTCTGGCGCTCGGCGCAACGGGCGCGTTGGCAGGTTTTTTCGCCAGCTCTCTCGTCAACTACAACTTCGGCGACGCAGAGGTCGCACTCCTTCTGTGGTGGTTGTCGGGCGCGATGGTCAAGGTGAGCGAGCAGTGAAGATTTGCCCGTTGTGCATTGTCAGCAGTCTATTGTTCAACCTATCGATCCCGACTCAACCAGCATGAGAAGCTATCAACAACGGACTGCTGACAACAGACAACGGACTACTGACAGATGCCTTCAGACAACGTCCGCAAAATTCTTTCGCGTTCGTGCAAACCACCAGTAGCCAAAGATAAAAACGATGACTGCGAAGAGAGAAAAGTAGGCAAGTCCAGGCCAATCGGGTGCCGAGCCTTCGAGCAAAGTCAGACGGTAGCTGCGCACGAGCGGCGTAAACGGGTTGAGTTCGACCCATTTCAGATAGCGTTCGGGGACGACCGATTCGGGATAGACAATCGGAGTTAAAAACATCCACGCCGTCAAAACCAGTCCGAGAGCTTGCGCCGTATCGCGCACAAACACGCCGAGCGACGCAACAAACCACGATGCGCCGAACACGAGCAAAAGCTGCGGCAGCAGTAGCACGGGCAGATAAAGAGCGGTGGCGTGAAGCTCATGCCTGACGAGTAGCGTAACGCCAAGCAGCACGACCACGCCGAACAGTTGACCGCCGACAGAAGCAAGCGCCTGCGCGACGGGCAACGTCTCAAGCGGAAAGACAACGCGCTTAACCAGATTCGCGTGTGCGACGATTACGCCTGAAGATTGAGTGACCGACTCTTGAAATGCGGTCCACGGCAGAAGCCCGCAGAAGAGATAGAGCGCATAGTCCCAAGACGAGCCCTCGCGATTAAAGCGCGCGTTAAAAATCCCTGCGAAGATAAAAGTAAAGATGGCAATCATGACGACCGGCGTTAGCGCGGCCCACACAAAACCAAGCGCCGAGCCGCGATAACGCGCCGCCATAAATCTGCGCGCCAGAGGCCACACCAAGTCCCAGCGGCGCGGCAATTCCCACAAAGGCCGCCACACCGCACGCCTCGCCGCATGCGCAGAGATCATGCCTGACATAAAAGCTTCACCCGCGCCCACCTTGACCGGCGCGCGTCTTACCGGCTTTTGAAGAACCGCCCGGTCGCCCTCCCGGCCCCCAATAATATTTGACGATAAAGAAAGCCGTGCCGCCGACGATGACGAATGAGATGGCGAGCAGAATCAAGATCAGTTCCAGCATCGTTTGTTTCACCCGCGCACATTCTACAACCTTCGCGCCGTGTTTGATGAACGCGCTAAGCTTCTGGCATGCGTTTCACGATTTCTGTTACATTCGCGCCATGACAGCCGCCCTCAGCGTCGAACGCGTGTCAAAGCAATACCGGATTTACGAGCGGCCCGGCGACCGTCTGACCGAGACTCTGACGCGCGGTCGTCTCAAGCGTCATCGTGAATTCTGGGCGCTCTCTGAGATTAGCTTCGAGGTCGAGGCGGGCACGACCGTCGGACTTGTCGGCCCGAACGGTTGCGGCAAATCCACGCTTCTACAGATTATCGCCGGAACGCTTGAGCCGACGCACGGCAGCGTTCGACATGCGGGGCGCGTCGCCGCTTTGCTTGAACTCGGCGCAGGCTTCAACCCTGAATTTACGGGCGCGGAAAACGTTTCGATGAACGCTGCGTTGTTGGGACTTTCGCGCCGGCGCATCGAGGAACTTTTTCCTGAGATCGAACGCTTTGCCGAGATCGGTGACTTTCTCTATCAACCCGTCAAGACCTATTCGTCTGGAATGTACGTGCGTCTGGCTTTCGCCGTCGCTGCTTCGGTCGAACCTGACATACTCGTCATCGACGAAGCGCTCGCCGTCGGTGACGCGGTCTTTCAACACCGATGCCTGCGTCGCATCAAAGAGATTCAGGAGCGCGGCGCAACCGTCCTCTTTGTCTCACACGACGCGGCGGCGGTACGCGCGCTCTGCTCGCGTGCCATCCTTCTCAATGCGGGCCGCCTTGTCGCAGACGGTCGCCCACTCGACGTGCTCAATCGATATCAAAAGATCATCATGGAGCGCGAGGAATCGTTTGAGGCGACGCGCCCTGCTCATGCCAAACAAGAGAGCGCGGACGTTGATGAAAAACCAGCTCCGGTTACCTACACTTATCGTCACGGCGAAGGAAGCGCAGAGATTATTGGCGCAGAGCTATTTGATGCGTCGAGACGCGCCGCGCGCGTCGTCGAATCAGGTGAGAGTCTGACGGCGCGCGTGCGCGTCATGTTCGAACGCGATGTCGACGAGCCGGTCGTCGGTTTTCTCATCCGCAACCGTCACGGCGTTCACGCCTACGGCACAAATACGCGCGAACAGGCCGTCAGTCTCGGACGCGCGCGCGCGGGCGAGAACATCGAAGTCAACTTCGCGTTTGATTGCTGGCTTGGCATCGACGAATACTCCATCTCGTTTGCCGTCCACAGCAGCGACGGGCACGCTTACGATTGGCTCGACGGCGTGATCTTTTTCCGCGTCACAAGCTTGATGCTCGTTGAAGGCGTAGCCAACTTAAACGCAAGCGCAACGGCCCGGCGCATCGAGTTGCACGACGCGAGTCGCGCAAAGCTTGCGCCTGTGTGAAGCTCAAACACGGAATTCTTGAGATGACTATGAATCAACAAACAATCGAATCAGTTTCCGATCCGGGCAGATTGTTTGAAGCGAGCGATATGACTGACAGCGAAGTTGAGCAGACGCTGCGCGAGATACGCGAGCGCGTTCGTGCTGACGTGCAGACGGTTGTGGTGCGCCGTCAAACAGAAGTCAAACCTGCCGGACCTTTAACCGCACACGTTGAGACCGACGCGCTCTCGGACGCGCTCGCGCGGCTCGATGCAAACCTTGCCACAACCGGGCGCACATGGAGTCGGCTTCCGCCTCTGACAAGTTACCGAAGCGGATTTTCGGCGCGCGTCGAGCTGTGGATCAAGCGCCAGATCAAGCGCGTCACACATTGGTTTACATGGGAACAGGTCAACTTTAACTCAGCTGTTCACCATGCTCTCGGCGACATGCGCGCGTCGCTTGAGACCTGCCGACGGCAGCTTGAGCATCTCCAGACTTCAATCGACGCAGAGGCCGCCGCTCGCCGCCAAATGCTTGCTGACATCGAAGCACGCTTTTCATCAATCAACGAGCACGTCTCATCAATCAACTCGCGGTTTTCGCCAATTGAGAACCAGCTTTCATCGCTCGGCGCGCAGTTGTCATCAAACGACGCGCGCTCTGCTGCGCTCGAAAGTGAATTGAGCCGCGAGCGCTCCCGGCTCGACGAAGCATTTGTGCGTGCGAGCGAATCTACAGCCGCTCACGAAGCCGTGCGCGACGAGCTGCGCGAGCGCATCAGTCACGTGCTCGAAGAGCAACGCGTCTGGTTCAAACAACTCTCGCTCGAAACAAGCGAGCGTGCAGTCCTCAACGACCGCGCGCGCCGACTTATCGAGACGCGGCTTGAAGAAATCTCAAAAGTCGTGAATCGTAAATCGTAAATCGATAGAACCTGTTCTTATCGATTTACGATTCACCATTCACGATTCACCTTCTCTATGTCAAAAGACTTGTACGCGCGCGCCGGAATCGATGATGTGGCGGAGTTCTATCGCACAAAGTTCGTTTCGGACGAGGTGCTCGACCCGCGATACTTCCGCCCGCTTGATCGTTTCAACATGCACTTTGCGCGGACGATGTGGGTGTTTGACAACGTGCGTGCCGGCGCGCGCGTGCTCGACGTTGGGTGCGGCGCGGGGCTGCTCGCGCTGCTCAAACGCAAGAGGGTCGCGCTCGCCGGAGTCGATCTCTCGGACGAGTGTGCGCGTGCGGCGCGCGCAAACGGTTATGATTATGCGTGTCGCGCAGATTTGCGGCGCTTGCCTTTTGCCGATGCGAGCTTTGATTACGTCGTCAGTCTCGACGTGCTCGGTCACGTAACGGCAGAGGACAAGGATGCGGTCGTCTCCGAGATGCGACGCGTGCTGCGCCCGGCGGGTGTGACGATGCACGGGATTGAGTGCATCGATCTAAACGCACAGAAGAGTTACGACGAGATGACGCAGCAAGAGTTGCGCCGCTTTATCAAAATAGACGGCCACGTCGGACTTGAGGAAGAAGAGGTGCAGGCGGCGCGTTTTCGTCGATATTTTGCACATGTCGAATGGCAGCCGCGCTACGCTCTGTGTATGAGCAGCGACGAGTTCGTCAAACAGTCGGACGAGTATGGGCTGCCATTCGAGCGCGATTTTGTCGATTACCTGCGCGGGCTTTCGCAGAAGGAGCGACGCGCCTTTGACATGGCGATGGGTTATGTCTTCGCAAAAGTTTCAGACCTCAATGTGCGTCTTCCCGAAAGCGGCCTTTATATGTTTTTGAAGGCTTCGGACGCACCGCTCGGCCGCTTCAACAACGAGCACCGCGACCGAAGCACGCTCTTCGCGGGCGGGGTTGAGAGAGAAGAAACGGCAAGCTTCTGTCTCGACCGAGACCCGCACGCACGTTTTGATGCGGGGTGGCATGAGCCGAACCTTGTGCCGCCCGTCGCGCGCTGGATGGGCGAGCGTGCGCGCGTGCGTTTTTCCGTCAAACGAGTGTCGTCGCTCAGGCTTGATTTGACGACGCACTTGCCCGCGCTCTCGTCGGCGCAACCCGTGCGGCTCGAGTTTTTTTTGAACGGCGCGCGCGTGTCAGACTTCTCGCTTTTTCGTTATGGCTGGATGGCGCTTGAGATCATGCTTTCTGAAGCGATGATTTTATCAAGCGACGAAAAGGATTTTGAGCTTGAGATACGCGCCAGCCGCACTTGGCAGCCGCGCCCCGAAGACCGCGAAGATCGAGACGACCGCGAGCTTTCAATCGCCGTCTGCAACATCGAAGTCTTCGCTTAACATTAAATGATTAACCACTAAAGAGACCGCACACACAGTTTTTGTCTGCAACTGTGTCTCTCTAGTCTCTGTGGTTTATTGAATTCATCTTCAAACGCAACCAATTCGTGATTCGCAACGTTCTCATCTGCACAACGCAAGTTCCCTTTACGACGGGCGGCGCGGAGCTTCACGTCGAGAATTTGCGACGCGCCTTTGTCGACAACGGCTTCAATGCGGAAATCGCTTCCGTGCCGTTCAAATGGTATCCGCCCGTTGAGATCATGCGCGGGGCGCTTAGCTGGCGCATGCTCGACGTAACGGAAGCCAACGGCAAACCGGTCGATCTCGTCGTCGGGATGCGCTTCCCTGCTTACGTGGTCGCGCACCCGCGCAAAGTGCTCTGGATACTCCATCAACATCGTTCGGCCTACAATCTTGCGGGCACGCCTTTTGACGACCTTTCGTCATACCCGGAGGGCGCGCGCGTGCGCGCATGGATCAGGGATTGCGACAATCGTTTTATTCCGGAAGCGCGACGCGTCTTTGCCAACTCGCAGACGGTGGCCGAACGCCTTCTCAAATACAACCGCATCGAGAGCGAGCCGCTTTATCATCCGCCGCCGCGCGCCGAAATTCTTCGCGCGGGCGACGAGGGCGATTACATTTTTTATCCGAGCCGCCTTGAGCCGCAGAAGCGGCAAGAGATTCTGATCGAAGCGATGAGATACGTGCGCGCGCCCTTGCGCGCTGTTTTTGCGGGCGGCTCGCATGAACAGTCGCGTTACGAATCGCTTGCCAAACGCCACGACGTTTCAGCGCGCGTCGAGTTTCGCGGTTTTGTCTCGGAAGACGAGATAGTTGAGCTTTACGCAAATGCGTTTGCCGTCTGTTATCTGCCCTTCGATGAAGATTACGGTTATGTCTCTCTGGAAGCGATGCTCGCCTCGAAGCCTTCAATCGTCCCTACGGACGGCGGCGGCGCGACCGAGTTTGTCGAGCACGAAAGAACCGGCCTCATCGTTGAGCCAAACCCGCGCGCGCTTGCCGAAAGCATCGACCAGCTCTACGCCGACCGCACGCGCGCCCGGCGAATGGGCGAGCATGCGCGCGAAAAATTTCTCTCCATGAAGATCACCTGGCAACGCGTCGTCGAGCGCATCATCGACGCGGCATGACGACAGCGAGCAGTAAAATCCTCTTTCAGCATTTTACTGCTTACCGCTTATTGCTCACTGTTTACTCTATCCTTGTATTCGCCCGATTCGATAAAGACGCGCGTGACGCTCGCGTAATCATTTGTGCGCTCAAGAATTTCGAGCCAGAAGTTAAAGCCTTCGAGGTTGAGGTCGGGCGCATCTGCGGGGTTGCGGCGCAGATAACCAAAGTAGTGCATAAGCAGATAAGCGCGGTCGTATTCGCGCCGGTAGAGCGCTCGGTTTTCAGAGACGTGGATGAGCGCGGAGGCGCGCGTCGTCTGCCCGTTGCGAAGCTCTGAGAGAAGGCGTTCGCGTTCGTCGCGCGCCGTAGTAAGTTTTATATTTGAGTAAAGCGCGTCTATAAATTCTTCGTCCGTCATTGCTGCTTTACCGGCAAACTCCGTGCGTGCCACCAACTCAGAAGCTAACCTGCGCCGGTTCTCTTCGAGCTTCTCTTGCCAACTCCCCGCGCCGACGTAAACTCCACTTCCGAGCGCTTTGATGTCGCTCATAAACTCTTTGAACTGCGGCTCGCGCCCCATCGACGTGAGGTACAGGCGATAGAGCGCAAACGCGACGCGCGGAAATTCAACGAGCAATTGCGACGCGTCTTTGTCGAGA
>CBDUCU010000166.1:0-7780 GCA_965365725.1 uncultured bacterium
GCCTCGATCCGTTCGCTCCAGCGAAACTCGCCTGTCTGTTGATTCGAGTCAGCCTCGGTTGCAGATGCGTCGGAAGCGGAAGTGGCGACCATGTTACCGAGCGCGCTGCGGAATGTGCATGCACTGGCAAGCTGCGTTGTAATTGCGATGGCAATCAAAAGACTCCCGATTCTGTTTATACGCATCATCATCATTCTCCTCTTAACCTAAACGGTCGAACTTTATTCCACAGAAGCCGCGACGAAATGATTTAGCCGCCTTGCCTCCCTCATCTACACTTGGAACACCACAGCGTCGGATTTTGTGGCGACGCTTTTTGCCCGACTGTTTAGAGTTAAAAATTTATTTCTTTCTCAAATGCACTGTGCCGTTGTAGGACGAGAGCGAGATATCTGCGCCGCCCGCACCGACCGTGCCTTCCAGTTTGCTGCCCGCTTCAATCTTGCCGGGCTTCGGAGCGGTCTTAACGGCAAAATCGGTGACGATGTCGCCTCCAAAAACAACGCGCGCGCTCAGATTAAACGAAGCGTTGGCAGGCAGCGCCGCCGTCACGTCGCCGCTCGTCGTTTGCAGCCTGTAACTGCCGCCCGCAGCGACGGGGCCGTCGAAATGGACAGAGCCGCTTGTCGTCGAGCCTTCGACCTTTGCGTGCGAAACGCCTTCGAGACGAATGTCTCCGCTCAGTGAACGCACGGAGAAGAAATCGCGGCTGTCGTTGGGAGCGATGTTGACTGCTTCCACGTCGCCGCTTTGCGAGCGAAGATTCACGCCGCCGCGCGAATCCGCAAGCGTGATGTTGCCGCTAAAGAGATCGACTTCGACCGCACGCGCAATCCGGCTCAGATCAACATCGCCGCTCGCGCTTTTGACTCGCGCCTCGGCCACGCCAGAGATTTCCACATCGCCGCTTTGCAGACGCAGCACAACGGTCGCTCCGCGCGGAACGTTCACCTCGACGTTGCCGGAGCCGCCCGGCCTGCCCGGTCTTACGTCGTCATATTCGGAGTTGAGAACAAAGACTTCGACGCGGCGCGGCAGCTCATTTTTCGTTTCCGGCTTCGGCGCACCGTGCGATTGGTACTGTTTCAGCTCGATGCGCGCCGCGTCTTCGGAATGCGCGCGCACCTCGGCGCGATCCCAACCGTGAACGATGACGTCGCCCGAGACGAGCGAGAGTTCTACGACCACGTCTTCGGCAGCAGCCACCGTGCGCGACGCTTGGCTCTCAACCGCATCAGAGCCTTCGGCGGTCGGCTGCGTGCGCGCCGTTGCCGTTTGATAAAACGCAGCAAGTAATATGACGATGATGACGTTTAACTTTTTCATTGACGCTTCAATCCCTTAACGTCCAAGCGTTGCGACTTGCGCCTGATCGGCGACGGTTGAAAGCAGCTCGATCTTTGTCCTGTAAGCCGAGAAGAGAAAGGCCGATGCATCCGCGTCTTTGGGGTTGCGAGCGACGGCCTTGCGCGTCTCGTCGATGGCCTTATCGATAACGGCGAGGTTGCGTTCATAATCGGCGCGGATTTGCGGTCTTAAAACGTCTTCACCGCTCACCTCAATGGCCTTTGCAAGCGAAGCAATCGTGCGCAGATACTTCTCCTCGCCCGGCACGGCTTGATTTCGCGCTATCGTTTCGCCCGAAACATTGTTTGTTTCGGCTACATCGTTGATTGGAGCTTCGCTTCGATTACTCTTATTCACACGCACAAATTTCGAAGGATAATTCCTCTCGCGTTTATCTGCGACATTGACGATTCCAGCCGACAACGGCTTGTTCTTATTTTCACTCGCAATCTCTTTGTCAATCGCGGGGGAGGCAGGCGTGGCAATAACGGCTGGCGTTGAAGAGTTCTCATTTTGTGTCGCCGTAATTGTCGGCGCGGACTCCTGACGCTGCACGTTTGCAGCAATCTCTCTTTTCTCAACATTGCGATTAGGCATAAAGACGATGCCGAAGACGATACCGAGCGCAATCAAGCCCACTACGCTTGCAAAAGCTCCTGCAAGACGCGGCTGAAGATTGAATGAGGAGGCAAGCCACGCAGCAATCGCACCAAAATTCCAGACAGTTCCCTTTCGCTCCGCGCTTTGCATGCTCTGTTCTGCGATGGCCGCGTCGATACGTGCGCGCAAAAGCTCGGTCGGAACAGCTACCATTTCATCCGACGAGAACGCGTCGGCAAAAAACGCTGCTTCGGCGCGGACGGCTTCAAGCGCAGAGGCGCACTGTGCGCAGGATGCGATGTGCGTGCTCGCTTCGCTCGACAGCGCGTCGGAAAGCTCGCCGTCCACAAATGCCTGCAACATGCCTTCGTCTAAACAAATGCCTCTCATCCTCTGCCTCCGATCTTTCCATAGACCCGCATAAACTCTTTGCGACCCCTTGCTACCAGACTCCCTACATTCGACTCATTGACCGAGAGCGTCTGCGCGATCTCTTTGTATGAAAGCCCCTGCTGTTTGAGCAGAAGACAACTGCGCATCGGCTCTTTGATCTGTTCGAGAGCGCGCCGCGCTTCGTCCAATTCAACGCGCCGCTCATAATCCGAATCGATCCTGACACTCATTGCGTCGCCCACGGTCATCGCTTTGACAAACTCCTCGTCGCGCGCGCTCGTCCGCGTGCGGCTGCGAATGGTATTAAGCGCCGTGTTGTGCGTCACACGCAGCAGCCAGGGCCGGACGTGCTCTTCGTCGTTCAAAGAATCGATGTGATTGTAGAGCTTGATAAAGACCTCCTGCGTTACGTCTTCGGCCAATCCTGTGTCGCGCACAAGCGCGTAGGCCGCGCGATAGACCGCGCGATGATGCAGCGTAAAGGCCTCGTCAAAAGACGGCGCGCTCTTGGCTGTCTCAAACGTCTGCGACACAGAGTTGATCAAAGCTCTTTCAGCTTGTTCGCTCATCGACGGCTCACGGTCGGTTCTTAGCCGAAACGGCAACAGCTTAATTCCTTCCTGTTCCGAACGCGAACACTCATCAAATTTGCCCGCCCGCGCGCCGTTTCGTCTTCCCAAACTGTAAACACCGTGAGCACATAATTTGTGGCAACATTTTTGCCTCTCGATGGACGACAAAAAATACGGCCAAAATGACCGACAAGGAATCTGCCAGCTCCCTCTTTATAAAGTAAACCGCCCGGTTGTCTGCAACAATAGCCGTGCGGTCTGTGTTGACGAATTGGTTGCCGTTACCTGTTGCAGCCATTTACTTTTTTTGATTCAGAGAGAGACCTCTGCATGCAACTATCAAGCGGAGGCATAAGGCGCGACGTTCATCAATCTTCTGAAGCTCTCACGTCTTCCCAAGATTGAGCCAACAAGTTGTGCGACTGCATGAGGACTGGATGAGTCAGGGATAAAACGGTAGCGGAAGAATGTCTCGCGGCAGTCGCCCGCATCGCGGAACAGCACGTCTTGCGCAAAGTTTCCCCAACGCTGCGGGCCAAGCAACTCGACGACGCTTCCCGCATGCGCTGACGGTAGAAGCATATTTGATCCGTGAACGCCGACGACGACGTGGCTCATCGCAAAGCGTTCGCACCAATCGCGCTCGATGGCTTCGTCCGCCGCCCGACTTCGCATGTCTTCGATCCATGCTGCCATATTTTTTGTGTTCCCCGTCTCGCACAAACCCGTTACGGCGAAATCAAGTGTAGGCCAATCCTTTCGCAACTCTTCTGCCAGTTCCGATACTAAATCATGTTGCGAAGGTGATGCGCCGTCGCGTGCGCGCCCGATCAAATCTCTGAGAGTCTGTCGATGAGAGAGACGCTTTTTGTCTTCCACATCAGATGCGGCGCTCCATTGTCGATCATCGCGCCAGATGAAAGTTACCATCGGACGTGTCAGACGCTTTTCCCACTCATCGAGGGGAAACGGTCGAGCGCGTGTGAATCGTTCGATATTGAACTCGTCGAGTCGCGGATGAGAAAGCGCGTGGCTGAGACTGACGCTTTCAAATTGCTCGACGCGGCGGCGGATTTCGCGCGCCAGCCAATCGTTCCATTCAATGCCGCGACGCAAAGGCAAATCGACAAGCCAAACCTGCGCTGCGCCTTCGGGAATCATCCATGCGAGAAACGACGGAACGAGCAGGATCAGATCAACGTCCGTTTGATGGTCGAGATAATGCTGCGCGTTGAGCAGCTTGAGGAGCGAGTGGCCGTAGAGCGTGTCGAGACAGTTGAGAACCACGACGTGTCGCGTGATCGGCAGGCGTTCCTGCACGTCGAAGGGAAGGGCCTCGTCCGTGCGCTGCGCGTAGGAGTCATGCAGCCAACCGGCGAACCATTCAACGCCGTGCGCGTCGTGCACCACGCCCGACTCCTTCTCCAATAGCATCGGCGTGTAGAGAGCCTGCCCCGCCGCAAGGTCTCCGTAAAATTCTTTCCGACAATGCGCGCAACGCAGATCGGCAAGACACCGCATGCCGGGTATATGCCAACCCACGACTGAGAGACTGATGCGACAATACGGGCATTGATGTGTCGTGTCAGGAAGCGGATGCAGCCGGTTAGCCCTCATAAAATTTGCGCGCCTTTTGGCATCGCCAAGTGCATCGAGTAGCGTGCGGTCTGCGCGCTTTCGCCGCCCGGAAAGAGTGGGTCGCTTTTGACGAGATTGTGTAGCTCATAGCCCGCATCTTCCAAACAGACTTCGATTTGTGCGGGCGTGTTGCCCATGTCGAAAGTCGTCTGTCCGAATTCAAATGTGAGACAACGAATGCGCCACTCGGCGAGCATGCGACGCGCACCGTGCAAGACCTGAAGCTCTGCGCCCTCAACGTCTATCTTCAACAGGTCGATTTCCGCAACTGCGTTTCTCTCGCAGTAGAGGTCAACGGTCGTCGCCTGCGCTTCTTCAATCGTCGCCGGTTTGAGTTTGATGCCATAGTCTTCGAGCGGGCGCGCGGCTCGCGTCGTCCAACTCAAATAATCTTCCGAATAGACATGCAGCCGCACCGCACACTCGTCTTCAGCCAACGCAAGATGATTAAGCCGAACGTTGCGGAGCGCGGCGGCGCGGCACACTGCCGACAGTCGCTCGAAGCATTGGCTACCCGGCTCGAAGGCGTGTACGCTACCTTGCGCGCCGACAAAGCGCGAGAAAAGAAGCGTCAATTCGCCGACATTCGCCCCTACGTCAAAGACGATCATTCCTTCGCGCAGGTAGTTGAGATAAAAGATGCGCTCGGCGCGCTCCACCTCCTCAAACGAAGCGGACTGTTGCGTGTCTGCTGTCTGCGGCGCGTTGCCTCGACGATACAGACGACGTGCGAGAGCGGCGGCGCGATTTTTCATCTTCAATTCCCCACTGCCGTTCGGCTCTCTTCGGATTCCGTTTCTTCAACTTCTTCGGAGTACGGGGTCGCCGTTTCGAGTCGCCAGCTTGCATCCACAAGACAACAACCATGCGTTGCCGGAGGCACTTCGCCCGAGCCGAAAAAGTCGCCGTCCGTTACGGTCAGCTCGAATGCGTCGTCCATTGCATCAAGATACTCGCCGTCGCTGATTAGGCTGTATGTGATTCGATAAGCGTCAGGCGGAAGCGGCAGACGCGGGATGCGACAGACGAATGCTCCGCGCGGCGGGAGCGCGCCCCATTCGTCGCGCGTCAGACGGTTGTGTTGAAGAAAGACCGGCACGTCGAACTGCGTCTTGACGCAAATCCCCGCGAGCACTTTGGAAGGCCGAAACTCCGGTGCGGATTCATAATGGAGATAGATGTCAACGTCCTGCCCCGAAGCGGCCACGTCGAGCGCACGCCCCTGCGCGTCCCTTGTCTCCATTCGGACGACGCGCATCTTGCCGCTCCCGACGCGATCCACACGCTCGCACAGCGAACCCGTGCCTTTACGAAAACTCGTCAGGTAACGCGCGACCGATTCCGTCTGCGTGCCGTCAAATTCGACGCGCCCCTGCTCTAATACTATGCCGCGACGACACAGGTTGCTGACCGCCGCCATGTTGTGAGAGACAAAAAGCACTGTGCGGCCTTCGCGCGCCGCGCGATCCATCTTGCCCAGACATTTTTTCTGAAACTGCGCGTCGCCCACCGCGAGCACTTCGTCAACGATCAAAATCTCCGGGTCGAGATGCGCCGCGACGGCAAAGGCGAGACGCATATACATCCCCGACGAGTAATGCTTGACCGGCGTGTCGATAAATCGCTCGACTTCTGCAAAGGCGACGATCTCATCGAATCTGCGTCGCACATCCGCGCGTTTCATGCCTAAGATAGCGCCGTTCAAATAGACGTTTTCTCCGCCCGTCAGCTCGGGGTGAAAGCCCGTCCCGACCTCCAGAAGTGCGCCCGCGCGTCCGTAAAGCTCGATCCGCCCTTCGGTCGGGTCTGTAATGCGCGAGAGAATTTTGAGAAGCGTTGACTTGCCCGCGCCGTTTCTGCCGATGATGCCGACCACTTCGCCGGGCGCGACCTCAAAGCTCACGTCTTTGAGCGCCCACAAAGTCTCTCCGCCACGCGCGGCGCGTCGCCGTCGCAGCCTGCCGAAAGGCGAACGCACCGCGTCGGCCACAGTTTCGCGCAGCGTCGTCTGCGAGGCGCGGGATGCGCCGAGACGATAATTCTTGCTGATGCTTTCGATGCGGATGATCGGCTTCATCAATTTGCTCACGCGGCGCGCAAAAATCTTTCAGGGGTTTGACAACATCTCGCGGACGATTGCGTCGATCTGCGCGGCGCGCGCGTCGAAGTTGTGCTCGCGCAGCGTGCGTCGCTGTCCCGCCGCCGCAATTTGCCCGCGCACGTTCTCATTCGTAAGTAGATATTTGACTTTCTCGACGCACTCCGTGACGCTACGGTAAGCGACGCATTCCACATCCGGCTCGAACAACTCAGAGAGATTCGGCTTCCAATCAGTCAACAGGCACGCGCCTACGCCCGTCGCTTCAAACAGACGCATATTCGACGCGCTGAGCGTCGAGATGTCAATGTGCGTATTCAAGGCGACCCGGCTGTCGCGGAGTTGTTGAAACATCTTGAGTCCGAAAAGAGCGGGACGCGCGCGGCGCGCAATTCGTTCGTCTGCGTTTGTTGAAGACATCGATTGAGGCGGCGCTGTGCGCGCGCTCATACCGCCGCGAATAAATCCCTTGATAAGACCGCGCGCGCGCCGCCCGACCGAGCCATCGAATATATGTCTGAGCCTTGCAACCCAATTTCTTGACGTTTCTTTATTGTGTTGTTGGATCGTTGGTTGTGTGCTGACGCTCGACCAGATTTGCAGGCTCGTTTCCTCGATAAGCCGCGTGAGAATATGCTCGCGCTCAATGTGAAATTGATTCGATTTGACGATTGAGCCGATAAAGATGAAATCGGCTGAAGGACGCGCTGTCGCGTCAATCTTCTCAAGGATGCGCGGCTCGAAGGCATGATTGACGTGGCGGCTACGATGACCGTTTTCGCAAAAGTGGGCCACCAGTTCCGGCACGCATGAGAGCACCACATCGCATGCTTGAAAGATCGAGCCGTCCTTATATGGAGCGCCGCACCAGCCGAGGACGAGTCGGATCGAAGGGCATGCTTCTCTGAGTCGTCGAATAAAGGCGGCTGTGATGGTTGTGTAGTCGGCAATGATAAGTACATCGGGACGAAAGCGCGTGACCTGCGCGGCGACGATTGTAAAAAGCCAATCGTTCTCTTCAAAAGCGATGCCATGCTCGCGCGCCCAAGCCTTCTGCGCGTGCGCGGCGTTGGCGACGAGGTCGCACCCTTCATAGCCCATCTTTGACAAAGCATGCGTCCAGAAATCAGAC
>CBDUCU010000167.1:0-7769 GCA_965365725.1 uncultured bacterium
CAAATCTGATGCCAACGTCCTTATCCTCGGCGAATCGGGAACGGGCAAAGAGCTGATCGCAAACGCCATCCACTACAACTCTCTTCGAGCCAAGAAGCCGTTTATCAAGGTCAACTGCGCCGCGCTGCCGAAAGAATTGATCGAGTCGGAACTCTTCGGCCACACAAAGGGCGCATTTACGGGGGCGCATGCGGATAAAGATGGTCTGATTCAACACGCGGCGGGCGGCTCGCTTCTGCTCGACGAGATTGCCGAGATGCCTGTCGAGTTGCAGCCGAAGCTTCTACGCGTTCTGCAGGAGCGCAGCTATCGCAAGATCGGTTCTGAAAGAACCTATGCGGTCGATTTCCGCCTGATCTCATCGACAAATCGTCCACCGGCGGACGCAATCCGCGAAGGGATGCTGCGCGACGATCTCTTCTATCGCATCTCGACCATCACGATTCACGTCCCGCCTTTGCGAGAGCGCAGCGAAGACATTCAATTGCTCTCCGAGCACTTTCTCAAAATGTACGCGCGCAAATACCAGCGACCGATTACCGGCATCTCGCAAACCGCTTATCAGCGTCTTTTCGGGCACGCGTGGCCGGGCAACGTCCGCGAGTTGCAGAACGTAGTCGAGCGCGCCGTGCTGCTCGCCAAATCAAACAAGATTGAGCCGGTCGATCTTCCCTTCGACAACGGCTCAATCCCTGAAAAGGCGGGACAATCTGCCGGATGGGACGTGCCGCCCAACATGACTTTGGAAGACATCGAAAAGCTCGTCATCGAACGCACGCTCCAACGCACGGGCGGCAACAAACAGGCGGCGGCCAATCTGCTCGGCATCTACCGCCCGCGTCTCTACAGCAAGATTCGCAAGTACAAGATCGACGTACCGACGCTCGTCGCCTCATGACTTAAAAGAGAATAGTAAGATTTGAGAAAAGAGGCTCGCTCAATGAGCGGGCCTCTTTCTTGCGAGCCGAGAGTGGCGATTTGTCTTTCGCACCCCTCATCACGCATGATATGCACATCCCTGTATGAACGACCTCAAGAGATTCGCGCGGTATTTCCGTCCATATAAAAAATCGCTGACCTTAGGCATTTTCTGCATCCTCGCCTCAGTCTCTCTTGGTCTGCTCGTGCCCGGTCTTGTCGGCCAAGCTATTGACGATTTGCGGACGGGCGTATCGTGGGGCGCTTTGACGCGCGCGGCTCTGGTCATCATCGGCGTGAAAATCCTGAGCGGCATCTTCCTCTTTCTTCAACGCCGCATCCTCATCGGCATGTCGCGCCATGTCGAATACGATTTGCGACAAGACTTTTACGCACATCTGCAACGCCTTCCGCTCTCGTTCTTTCAATCGCATCGAACGGGCGATTTAATGGCGCGCGCGACAAACGATCTCGGAGCCGTGCGCCAACTCGCCGGGCCGATGATTATGTACACGCTCCAAACCGTCTTTGTCGTTCTGATCGTGCTGCCTTTGATGTTGCGAGTGAGCGTGCGTCTGACGCTTCTGCTGCTCATCACGATGCCGCTTGTTTCGTTGACGGTGAAATATTTCGGCCAGCAGGTGCACGTCCGTTTTGAGAAGATTCAGGAATTCTTCTCACACATCTCGGCGCGCGCACAGGAGAATTTCTCGGGCGTGCGCGTCGTACGCGCCTACGCGCAGGAAGAACACGAGATTGTCGCCTTCGATGCGCTCAACCGTGAATACGCGCAGCGCAACCTGCAACTCGTACGCATCTCCGCCGTCATGCGTCCGTTGCTCACGTTCTTCATCGGATTAGGCTACGTCCTCATCATCTGGGAAGGCGGTCGTCTCGCCGTGCGCGGCGCAATCACGGTCGGCGAAGTCGTAGAGTTCAACCTGTATCTAACGACGCTCATCTGGCCGCTGATTGCTTTAGGCTACGTCGTCAATCTTTATCAACGCGGTACGGCGAGTCTTAAACGCATGAACGCCATCTTCGCCGTCGAGCCTGAGATTGACGATCAGAAGGGCGTGCGCGAGCAACCCGCTATTCGCGGTCGGATTGAATTTCGCAATCTGACATTTTCTTACGGCGAACATTCCGAGGCGGTTTTACGCGACATCGATCTAACCATCGAGGCCGGGCAGACGGTTGCCTTCGTCGGGCGCACAGGCTCCGGCAAATCGACTTTGATGAACCTCTTGCCGAGACTTATCGACGCGCCCGAAGACACAGTTTTTATCGACGATGTTTCGGTGCGCGACTATCCGCTCGCACAGTTGCGCTCGTCAATCGGTTACGTCACACAGGAGACGTTTCTTTTTAGCGACACGCTTGCCGAAAATATCAGTTTCGGCGTGGAGCGTGCCGAGCGCGCAGAGGTCGAATGGGCGGCTGAGATCGCGGGCCTTTCTGAAGACGTGCGCGAGTTTCCAGACGGATTCGACACGATGGTCGGCGAACGGGGACTGACGCTTTCGGGCGGGCAGAAGCAGCGCACCGCGATTGCGCGCGCCGTGCTGCGCCAGCCCAAAATTCTCATCCTCGACGATGCTCTTTCTGCGGTGGACACCTATACGGAAGAAAAAATTCTGGCGCAGCTCAGAGGCGTGATGCGCGAGCGGACGAGTCTCATCGTCTCGCATCGCATCTCGACTGTGCGCGATGCAGACCTTATCTGCGTCCTTGACGAGGGGCGCATCGTCGAGCGCGGCACGCACGAAGAACTACTCTCGTTGGGCGGCGAATACGCGCAGTTGCACGAGCTACAACTGCTTGAAGAAGAATTGGCCGCGAGCTGAAAGGAGATTTGCCAGCCATGATGAATCAGACTCCGACAGACGCAAACGTCGAACAGAGGCTTCGCACGCTTCGCATACTCTGGGCCGTGTTTATTGCGACCGTCGGCCTTCTGGCTCTCGTCTGCTACCTCGCTCTTCGTGGGCAGGAAACAACGCCCGCGCCTGCCGACGGCTTCCCATTGATCTATGTCTTTTGCGCGCTCGGTCTCTCGGTCGTAGCCGCTTCCTTTCCCTTCAAGCAGAGCTATTTCAAGCGGGCCGAACGCGAACAAAAAGTCGATCATGTCCAAACCGGCATCATCATCGCGCTTGCGCTCTGCGAGGCGGCGGCGCAGTTTGGTCTCGTCGCGCTTTTCGTCACAGGCGACCACAGCGCATATCTACTTTTTCTCGTCGCTGCGCTCGGTCAACTGTTCCACTTTCCCCGAAGAGAGCCGCTTCTCGCAGCAACAGCCAAAAGAGCGTTCTGATTTTCGATAATGACAAGGGGTTTGATTTAACCAAATGGCGACCGCAGTTCAACAGTTTCACGAAGAAGAGGCCATCGGCAAAGCTTACGACCGCACGCACGCGCGTCGTCTTTTGCGCTACCTTCGCCCACACAAGCGGCTCATCATCCCCGCGCTGCTGCTCACGCTTGTCGCCAACGCCCTCAACGTCGTCCAGCCCAAATTTTTTCAATACGCTATCGACTGGGCGATCGTGCCCGGCGACCTTTCTTGGCTCGGCATCATCGCGGCGGCTTTTCTCGTCGTCAAAGTCTTGCAGCTCATCACTTCTTACGCGCAGACGGTGCTCCTACAATTCGTCGGTCAGCACGTCATGTACGATCTGCGCAGCGAGCTTTACCGCAAGCTTCAACGACAAGAGGTCGCATATTTTGATCGCAACCCGGTCGGGCGCGTGATGACGCGTCTCACATCCGACGTTGACGCACTAAACGAGCTGTTTACGTCAGGCGTGATCGAAGGTCTCGGCGACCTCGTCACCATCGCCGCCATCATCGGGTTTATGCTCTGGATGGATTGGCGTTTGACGCTCGTTTCGCTCGTCACCGTCCCGCTTCTTTTCGCCGCGACCGTCTGGTTTCGCAAGCACGCGCGGCGCGGCTACGATCTTGTGCGCACAAAGCTGGCGCGCATCAACGCCTTTCTTCAAGAGCATCTTTCAGGATCGTCAGTCGTCCAGCTCTTTAACCGCGAGCGCAAGTCCTTCAAACAGTTTCACGATATCAACGACGACCACCGGCGCGCACACATCGAGACGATCTTCTACTATTCGGTCTTCTTCCCGCTCGTCGATTTGATTGGCGCGCTCGGCATCGCGCTCATCATCTGGTACGGAGGCTGGCGAGTTCTGCAAACCTCAAGCGCGACCGAACAGGCCGTCACGCTCGGCGTGCTCGTCGCCTTTATCGACTTTTCGCAAAGGCTTTTCCAGCCCATCCGCGACATTTCCGACAAGTACAACGTTCTGCAATCTGCCATTGTCGCCTCGCACAGAATTTTTAAGACGCTCGATCTCCCCATCGCCGTCACTACGCCCGAAGTGCCGAAAAAACAGGGGCGCGCACGCGGGCGCATCGAGTTTCGCAACGTGTGGTTTGCCTACAAAGAAGAGGAATGGGTTTTGAAGGACGTGTCGTTTACGGTCGAGCCGGGCCAGACCGTCGCGCTCGTCGGCCACACAGGCTCAGGCAAGACGACGATCACGAACCTTCTCATGCGTCTCTACGACGTGCAGCGCGGCCAAATTCTTCTCGACGGCGTTGACGTGCGCGAATGGGACTTGACCTCTCTGCGCGAAAACTTCGCCGTCGTTTTGCAGGACGTTTTTCTTTTTAGCGGAACGGTGGAGGGGAACATTCGTCTGGGCCGCGAAGAGATCGGGCGCGAGCGCGTCGAATGGGCCGCGCAGGAGGTTCGCGCGCACGATTTTATCGAGCGTCTGTCGGGCGGCTATGACGCGGAAGTGCGCGAGCGCGGCGCGGGTCTTTCGGTCGGGCAGAAACAGCTCATCAGCTTTGCGCGTGCGTTGGCCTTCAATCCGGCAATTCTCATCCTTGACGAAGCCACCAGCTCAATCGACACAGAGACCGAACAGCTTATCCAGCAGGCCGTCGAGCGCGTTTTGCGCGACCGCACATCAATCGTCGTGGCGCATCGTCTTTCGACCGTTCAACGCGCCGACCGCATCATCGTCCTGCATCACGGCGAGCTGCGCGAACAAGGCACGCACCAGGAACTGCTCCTGCTTCGCGGTCTCTACTGGCGACTCTACAAGCTCCAATACGCAGACCATGCGCGCGGTGAACTGAGCGGCGGCAGTCGCACTTTAAGCGACAACATGCAATTGGGCGATTGAGATTATCTTGCGGGCGCTCGTCTTCTCATCGCGCAACGAGCGATGGTCATAAACAAACGGGGTGCGCCTTCATTCATATTCAAATGAAGGCGCACCCCGTTTGTTCACATTGACGATGAGCTATGGATGCTCGGCCAGACAGCTAAAGCAAAAGCTTTTAGTTGCCTTCATAACCGTCTCGGTATCCATTCTGGAAACCATAACGGAAGTAACGCTGGTAGAGGTCGCGGCTGCCAAAGCGCGAGTTATAGTCCTTGGTCGCCTTCTGATACTCATTCTCATCACGGAAGTCGAAACGGTCACCGCGTTGGCGATCTTTACGCCCCTCTTCAATACCGTTGTTGTAGCCGGCGTTCATCGCCGTCTGCCGAAGGTCGTAAGAGCCGCCCCAGTTAGGGCCGTTGTCTCGACGGCCGTAATAATCGTCGTTGCGATCACGGTCGTCGTTGTAGTACGGGTCGTTGCGGTTGTAACCGTCGTTGCGTCTCTCTTCGCGCTCGCGCCGACGCTGCTCGCGTTGCCATTCACGCTCGCGTCGTCGCTGTTCGCGCTCATACTCGCGGTCTCTGCGAGTACGATCATTTTGCCATTGCGCGTGTGTAGTCGCACTCATCGCAGCCCCCACGCCAAACAGAATAGAGAATGCGAGAAGCGCACCACCAATTTTGCTTTTTAAGTTGCTCAAGTTCATATATGACCTCCTTCTCCGCTTGGAGACATGGCAACTGATATGCCGCTAATGTAATAGGAAGGTAAATCGTTGATTTATAGAGGTGATGAGCTTGAGCGACTCTTCTCATGCACACTATATCGTGCCAGCATTGACTACACTTGTACTTTTCCGTGCGTTGATATGATTCACTCTGTAAGCGGTGGAGGCTGGTCGATCATCTCTCGTCACGAATCTCTACGTAAGCTGAAAACGCTGTCGAGCCAAACCTTTAATTGTTAAGATACGCGTCTATGAAACTAAGCATTTGTGTCGCGGGCGCAACCGGTTGGGTCGGCAGGCCGCTCTGCGCAGCCGTGCTTGCGTCGGAAGACATGCTGCTTGCCGGCGCTGTCTCACCGAGTCAAAGCGGTCGTCCTTTGAAAGATTTCGTCGTCGAGGCGAACAACGAGATAACAATTAGTGGCTCGGTTTCTGAGGCGCTCGACGCGCGCGTGGACGTGCTTGTCGATTACACGCATCCCGACGCAGTAAAGGCGAACACGTTGGAGGCTATCGGCAAAGGCACGCACGTCGTCATCGGCACATCGGGTTTGACGGATAAGGATTTTGGTGAAATAGACCGCGCCGCGCGCGACAAAAATGTCGGGGTCATTGCCGCCGGCAATTTCGCCGTCACAGCCGTCTTACTCCAGCGCTTTGCGCGCGAAGCGGCAAAATATCTTTCGCAATGGGAGATCATCGACTACGCTTCGGACGCGAAACCAGATGCGCCGAGCGGGACGGCGCGCGAGCTTGCATACACGCTCGCGCAGGTAAAAGTTCCCGAGCCGACGCGCCCCGTCGATTCGACCGTCGGTGAGATTACAAGTCGGGGCGCAAGGCTCAATGGGACTCAGATTCATTCTCTACGCCTGCCCGGCTATGTCATCGGGGTGGAAATCGTCTTCGGGTCGACGGACGAGCGACTGTCAATCCGTCATGATGCGGGCGCGGGCGCTGCGCCATACATTCAAGGGACGCTTCTTGCGATTCGGAAAGTCAGAAATTACGTCGGAGTCGTGAGAGGTCTCGATCAGATTATCGAATGAGCGCTCAAGCCGAGCCAAACGTTAAATCAAACAATTGGAATCTGGTCGTACACCCAAGCTGTTTCAAAGCGTAAACCACGATGCTTAAAATCGACGGTTCGTTTGGCGAAGGCGGCGGGCAAATCATTCGCTCGTCGCTTGCGCTCTCGCTCATCACGGGAAAACCTTTCAGCGTCCGAAACGTCCGCGCGGGTCGTGAGAAACCCGGTCTTCAACGCCAACATCTGACAGCCGTGCTCGCAGCCGCAGAGGTCGGTCGAGCGCGTGTGGAGGGCGCACACGTCGGGTCGCGCGAGTTTACTTTCATCCCCGGCGAAGTCGCCCCGGGCGAATACAACTTTCCGATTGGCACGGCCGGCGGAACCGATAACGGTTATACGCCGGTTACTCTGGCAAATATAACGCCGACCGGAACCGGTCAATTGTCGGTTCGAGCGGTTGATGCGGTATCTCCGGCGCCGATTTCTACGCCGAAAATCACGCGCTATTGGGCGTTGACCGGCACCGACCTGACGGCTGACGTGTCGTTCACCTATCTTGACGGCGATATCGTCGGCGATGAAACCAAATATCGAGTGTATCGAGAAGGAGTTAATGTTTGTTTGTCCGATTGTGTGAATGACGCGACAAACACCGGCACGGTTGCAGGCGTCAGCAGCTTTTCGAATTGGACGATTGCTGAAGCTGTTCCGACGGGAGCCAGCGCTACAATCGGCGGTCGCGTTGTAGATGCGAGAGGGCGCGGGATCAGTAAAGTTAAAGTTGCGCTGACGGGCGGCAGTTTAGCAGAACCCATATACGTTTTAACGGATTTCTTCGGCAGATATCGTTTCGGAAATGTGCCGACCGGGGCGACTTATGTGATAACGCCGTCCAGCC
>CBDUCU010000168.1:0-7764 GCA_965365725.1 uncultured bacterium
GCCACGTCCTCGACCGTGAAGCGAGCGCCCTGCGGTATCGCTTCGACCGCCGACGCAAACGCGCGCTTATAGTCGTCCGCCGTGTTGTGTAGGACGCGCTCCATCCCTTCACGCTTGAGACGCGCGCCCTCGAAATCGAATGCGGGTTGTGCCGACATGCTTATCTACCTCTTACTCTTCTCTTCCAGCCGACGGATGCGGTCTTTCAGCGCATCAACTCTTTTGCCCGCAAGCAGTTTTAGAAGCGCGGGCAATTCCGAGCGTCGAAAGTGGCCGCGCGTGTAACCTTCAACCTCGACGTAATACCAACCGTTGCGCGCGTACACCTTTGCGCCGTTCTCCGCCGTGTCGCCCAACCGCGCGCGAAGCAACCGACGAAACTCGGCTATCACTTCGTCCGGTCTCAAGATTTCCAGATGTCTCATGTCACGCTCCTAAATTGTTTACCTGCCGCCTTCGTCTCCGGTTCGTCCAGCATCATTCCGTCGGCGATCTCGCCCAACTGCTCGTAGGCCATCTGAGCGAAAGCGGGTAATGCGGGGTGGTTCTTTTTCATGTACTCGGCAACGCCTGCCGCGTCGTATCCTATCCGCTTGAACTCCGCTTGAATCCGCTCGTATCGCTCGCCCCACCTCTCCGCCCGCAAGAACTGTTTGACCGCCTTGCGGTGGTCGCAGCGAAAGTCTTTATCCTGCGCGCGTTGCGAGTCGAGACACGTACACGTCACCGTGCCGTCGTCTTTTTGTCCGACGTGGAAGACGGTTGCGCCCTTGCCTCCGTCCGTGCGCGGCGCGGTGACGAGGAAGTGTTTGCCCTTGCGCTCGACCGTCATCTCGCCGACGTGCGGGCGAGGCTCGGCGCGCGTGCCCCCCACTGTCCGCGCCGAACCCGCGCCGCTCGTCGTGTCGGGGACTATTGAACCGCGTGCCACATCGCCGCGCTTGGTCTCGAAGCCAAGATTCGCTAAAGCGCGTCCAATCGCGCCGGTTTCACAGTTCTCGACGAAGCTCATCTTATTGACGTAGCCCTCGCCTTTCACTTCATAGGCGAATCCGGTCGCCGAAGGCTCAGCATCGTCGGCGTTGCGGTACACGCTCGCCTGCATCAGCACGAATCCGCTCTCACGATCAATCTCGACAATATGCGTGACGACGCGCCCCGTCGGGTGCGCCGCGTAAAATTTCGAGATGCGTTCGGCGACGCTGATATAACCTTCAAACCTGTCTCTCGGTTCTTGTCCCATCTGTTTGTCTCTCATTCAGGCGTTTGCCAATCGAAGAAGAATGTCGGCGTGACAAGGTGAACCCTCTTGACAGAAACATGCGAGGTCTTTGCCGCGTAGAGGTTCAAGGAAATCGGGCCGTGTTGCGAGAATGATCTTGAGATTATTCTCGAACATATAGAGCGCAAGGTTGCCGTATTCTTTCACCGTGAAAGGATTGCCGTACCTGCCGGGTCGCGTGACGCTCACAGTGTTTTCCGGCATCCGCCACCCCTTCACTCTTCGTCGTTGAATCCGTTGCGGCATAGCCCTTACCCCGCTTTCATGCGCCGCTTCAATTCCCTTGCACATCGGCGCAAGGTGTCGGCTTTGACATAGCAGTTGACTTGCGATGTGCGGTCAGGCATGCCGGGATCGCGGCTCATCTTCATCAGCGCCCGCGCATCGTCTCTCCAATCAGCGATAAGCGTGTTTAGAACATCGACGCTCACACGACCGACTGAATTGTGTTGACCGCCGTCGCTGCCCTTGTCGTTCATATCGTTGTCTCTGCTCTCTTTTGCGAATTTGAATTCGGGGGCCGACTCTCTTTTCACTTGGTCTGCAACGGTCATTAACGCCGACCCTGATCCTCGCGGCGCATGAGGGGTCGCAAGCCCCCGAAACTTGTCAGAACTTCCACGCACGCACGCTCTGCCACGCACGCCGAAGTCGCCGACGCACGCGCGCCGCAGGTCGCGTCTCCGCAATACTCGCGTCCCAAAATCTTGCCATCGCCATCGCAGAGCCGCGCTTTAATCCGTGCTCGATAATTCCGCCCGTCAGACAGTTGACGACGCGAAACCGCCCCGCATCGGTTGGGTCAGACTCGACTCTCACATAACGAAACTCGTCGGCGCGCCCTGCTTTATCCGCTTCGTCGATTGACGAGACGGCGAGCGGCTGCGCGACGGGGATGTCGAGCCGGATATGTTCGAGTTTTAGCCGACCCTCGTAGATGACGCGCGCGAGGCGGTCGCGCTCGCGGCGCACGGCTTCTGCATCCTGCGTCAGACCTCTTAGCGTCTGGTCGTAGCCGCGATAGACGGCATCGAGCGACTCAAGATTGCGCTCAAGCAGCCCCGCGTCGTCGGTCTCGATGTAGTAGCTCGTCTCTTTGGGGAGAGACGGCAACAGGTCTGTGTACCTGATCGGGCGTATGGTCTCGGCGCTCATTCGTTTGCTCCGTTTCAGTTGACAAGCGTTGCTGCGACGACGAGGCCCGCGACAAGCGCGAAAAACAGAAACGCGAATCCGGCCACGTCGAGCAATAGATAGAGAAAGTTTTTCATGCGTCTCCCCTTACGAAATCTCTAACAGTGACATGTCGTACTGCGCGTCTTCGGCGCGCTCGTAGCAGGCGCGGCATAAACTCTCGCCGCCTGAGAAATCGCGCGCGTCTTCAAGCTCCGCGTCCGTCATCTCGCGCGCGCACTCAATGCAAACGTCGATGCTCATCGCTCGCCCCCCTCGCGCCGTAAACCCCACAGCACGCCCACAACGATGAGAACGACCGCCGCCGAATCGACTGCCATCGGCACGGCGCTCTCCCCGTGAGGCGCGCGGATGTAGAGCGCAACGCCTGCCGTCGCCAGCAAGAACGCCAGCACCCGCCGCCATTCGGTTGTGATATAAGGTCTCGCCATCACGCGCGCCCCCTTTTCAGATTTGGAACGGCCCGTAGCACTCGACGTTGATGTATCTAGCTAACCCGTCGCTCCACACGCGCTTTGTGTGGCGCTCATGCGCCGTCACCGCCTGCCGCTCCGTGTTCTCGTAAAACTCAGAGTGTTTGCACTCCGAGCACTTGATCTGAATGGTTGAGAACGTGCGCGACACGTCCGCCGAACTGCCGCACTTTGCGCACGTATCGACGGGGACGGGCATTGACTTGTCGTTCAGAATTTTTGTAGGATTGAGGCTCATAGTTACCTATTCCCTTTCAGCCGCTTGCGTTAATTAAGAGTTAGCGCAGGCGGCTTTTGATTGTGTGTAAAGCGGCGCGGCCCACAGGAGGATTCGGCGACCACCGCGCCGCTCGTCGTGTCAGGGTCGCCGAACATGAAATCTATGCCGCACGCTTCTCGCCCCCTTCTCGCTCTATGCGCGCTCGACGCGCCTCGATAGCCGCGCGAATCTCGACGGGCGTAAAACCCAACAAACACAACTGCGCGGCCAGAATGCACTCGACGGGCGGTTCGCCCTTCGTGATGTTCAGGAATTGCGGTCGCTCTCTCTTTCTCTTCATCTGCCCGCGTACCTCCGCATCAAATCTTCTGACGGCAGCGCAACGTCGGAGCGCACTAAAGCGCGAAGGCGCTCAATGCAAACATCGACGCGAAGAAGCGCAATCTCTTTTTGCTTGCGCGTCGAGCGCGGGTTGAGAACCGTCGCAATCATCGCGCCCCAAGCGCGCGTGGCCGTCGCCATCGCACCCACCCAACCGCCTAATCGCTTCGTGCGTTGGAGGCGTGTGCGTAAATCGTCTCTCAGCCATGCGAGATAGAGACGCGCCGCGTCCGCGTCCTCGTCTGAGAGGGCGTTTAGAAATTCCTGAAATGATTGAGCGGGAGATTTGCGGCCCGTCGCGGTAAAGTCCGCTTGCGCGGTTGACGGGCGTTGACGGTATCGCTGCACGGTGCGCGGCGTGGAGTGTCCGAGACGCACGGCAAGGGTTTTTGTGTTTGTGATTGCCTCGCGGTTGATCTCGTAAGCTTCGAGCGGCATGGTTCGTTTTTTCCTGTGAGAACGACCAACGCGTCAGTGCGCGTGCGTGCTATCTTCGCGCGCATGTTTGACCTTCACCCTGAAACCGTAGCGGTGCGCAACCGCCTCGTAATAACGCTCGATGAGGCGGTTGGCGGCGCGATGCCAGCACGGACGACCAAACTCGAACGCCCTGCATTGGCAACTGCCGTTGGCGCGGTAGATGTTTGCGCTTTGCGGGCTGAGGACGAGCAGAGCGCGCCCGTCCGTGTGGACGTAAGGGTTGTCGGCGAGGTGCTTGGCGGCGCGGTCAATAGCTGCGCACCAACGCGCATCACCCTGCGCCGCATGCTTTGCCTGCTCGACGACCGCGCTAAAAATTTCATGGTCAAGCTCAATCATTTCTCCGCCCCCTTTCGTGGTAGGGACGAAGTTAAGTTAACATTTGATGTTTAATTTTGTCAACATTAAATGTTAAGTGGTAAGGGAAAAATTTTTGACTGACTCAATCGGGTGCGGATAGAGGAAGTCAGAAAGTTGTACTCCGAACCGTTCTGCTATCCGCGCCAATAGCTCAGGCGAAGCACTGCGGCCATTCTCGACGCGAGAGATTGTGATAGACGTAACACCAACCTCTTCAGCAAGTTGCTCTTGGGTCAGGCCAGCTTCTTCTCGAACTTTAGCGACTTTTTCAGCGTCGTAAAATCTTGCATCCATGCACGGCATGTTAATTCAATCATCAGATGATGTCAACATTGAATGTTAACGGAAATCAACTTGTAATGTTAAACTCTTTTAACTTAACATGTCGTGTTATGGAAGTGGACGACGAAGATGTGGGCGACGAAAGGGGCGAGCAAGACCCTCTTTGGGTCAGGTTTGGCGCGCGACTGAAGACGGCACGTGAGAATACTAAGCCCAAGATTACGCAGAGAGAGTTGGGTCTCACTATTGATAAAACTGACGTGCATATATCTAGGATTGAAACAGGAGTTACCGGCACGACGCGCGGAACGATTATACAGTTGGCGCGCGCTCTCGGATGGGACATTGAAGAAGCGCTCGATTCCGCCGGAATGAAGCCAACGCCGGAAGAGAGACGAGAGGCTAAAAAGTACCCCGCAAGACGATATTTCGACAACGAACCTAAGCCGGACGTTGACCCCGACGCAGACCGAATGGCTAAAGACCGTCTCTCTATTCTCTTTGACGAGTTTTACGACTTACCCGAAGACGAACAAGAGGAGATGGGGCCGATTCTTGATGTTGTTACACAAGAAGTCAGGCGGAGGAAGCGAATCCGTGAAACCTTATACCCGCAAGAGCCTTTCAATACTTAAATACGGGCGCAAAGCTTGGTCGTTCGAGGATTTTGAGGAATGCTGCCGCATTGAGGGAGTCGAGATCGTTTACGCGGCAATGAAACGTCCCGGCTTTTACTGGAATTGCGAAGGCACGCCAACAATAGTTCTGAGTACTTTTATAAGCGGTATCAAAAAACTGTGCGTTGCAATGCATGAGCTTGGACACTATTTCTCTCACACGCCTGAAGCTGCGCTTTACCTTCCCAACAGTAAGAGTAAGCGTGAATATGAAGCGGAGAAGTTCGCCCTGATCGGTATGATTCCGTTATGGCTGATGCGAAAGATGATAGACCAAAACAACCTTTGGGATTTGCAAGAGGAGTGGGGGATCGGCTCAGAAATACTCAATAGACGATGGCAGGTCTATCAACGAAGCAAAAAATGAGCTTTATCGTTATTGTCCTCACTTTCTGGCTCTTTGTGTTTAGTGTACTGACTTACAAGTTGTCACACGGCACGCAGGAGCAACAAGAGCGTCATGGCATCCTCGTTATACCTTTAATTGTTTTGGCTTGGACATCTGTCATCGGTTCACCTATCTACGACCTCGTAAAAGAATGGCTACTAAATTAGCTGACGGAACGACCTCTTCGGTAGGAGTTTTATAATGATACCGTTTGCCCTTGCCGTAACACTAACCCTTACACTCTCGACACCTCTGCAACGCCGCACGCCTCCACCTAAGCCCGCGCCGGAAGAAGACCGCGAAGCTCTTTTCAAAAGACTCGCTGAGTGGGAGCAGTCCGTATTAGGCGTGGAAGATGTTTACTGGATCAACGTCAAGACCAGAGTCCGTACCCGCTCCGGCATTGTTAAAGCGTGGTTCAAGATTGAGCCGACGGCAGAAGGCAGGCCCAGAACCGTTAACTTCCTACGTAAATACAATCCTTCACTTGATGCGGAAAGCTACAGTTATATGCTCTCATTCTACGAGTTTAACTGCCAAGAACGCCTACTGCGCGTCGTCGAAGATATTTTCCACACAAAAAAGGGGGCGGTACTTACATCAATCGTCACCAAAGATGCGGAATGGCTCAATATCCCGCCCGATTCGATTGCTGAGGCTCTTTATGAAACCGCATGTCAAAAATAGTTCTTTAGGAAGGAACTGCCCCCATGACTAAACTACTCACACTCCCCCTCTTGCTTCTCCTCGTCATCTCCTGCACCACCGCGCCGCCGCCCGACGCGGCCCGCACCGTCGCGCTCGCCTCCGCACCCGACACAATCGCGCAGCGCAACCGTCAGGAGACAACCGTTTACATCACCCGCACGGGCGAGCGTTACCACAGGGCAGGTTGTCGTCACCTCTCCCGCAGCAGCGCGCCGCTCTCGCTCTCCGATGCCGTCATGCGCGGTTACACCGCATGCCGCACCTGTCGCCCGAAACGCAGTTAACGCCCCGCATAACCCGCGCCCCTGTTCAAAATTCACTGGAGGCCGCGTGGCAGGGTCTTAGGTTGATGCGGTCGTTATGCCGCCCGCAGAAAGGACGATTCAATGAGCAATAAAGCATTTTTCTTTAGCAACGATACGCCGCGAGAGACACCTCTTTCAATGTACGCCAATGAGCCGTGCCGTATCTGCGGCAAGTTGCTTTCGAGCGAAGATGTCAACGATGCCGTTTTCGCCGGATACGACAGGAGCGACAAGTCGCGCTCCGCTCACGGTGAATGCTGGCGCAGCAACAAGTCCAAGCAAGAATGGGCTTACCCGGAAGATGCTGTATAACGTCTGACCTATCAAATATGCCGCGATACGTCTTCTACGCCCGCACGTCAAGCGACCGCCAAAAGTCCGACCAGACCATCGAGACGCAGATTGCGGGCAGCAAGGCTTGGGCCGCTCACTCCGGCGCACGCTTCGCAAAATACTACCTCGACGACGGCGTGACATCTCGCACCCCGATCAGCGAGCGCGAAGCTGGCCGCCACCTGATGATGGATGCGCGCGCGCGCCGCTTCGACATCCTCGTCGTCTATAACTACCGGCGCTTGGGGCGCACGCAACTCGACACGCTCCAAATCATCGACGAGTTGAAGGGGCTGGGCATCGAGGTCGTAAGCGTCCAGGAGCCGATGCCGCAGGGCGCACCCTCCGTCATCGACCTGATGCGCGGCATACTCACATCCTACGGACAGTTCGACCGCGCGATGCTCATCCAGAACCTCGACGACGGCAAGCGCCGCGCCGTCGCAGAAGGTAAGTGGTGCGGCGGTGCTCCGCCTTTCGGCTACCGCGTCGAGCACAAACGCCTCGCCGTCCACGAACCCGAAGCCGAGATCGTCCGCTACATCTTTCGCCTTTTCACTTCCGGCGCATACAGTCAACGCTCCTTAGCCACCTATCTCAACGCGACGGGCGTTCCCACCCCGCTTGCTCTGCGCGAAGGCCGTCAAGGGTGTTTATGGAATTCGTCGAGCATCTCCGTCG
>CBDUCU010000169.1:0-7744 GCA_965365725.1 uncultured bacterium
AGCCAGCATGGTAATGGCGCGTTCGCTTCGTTTAACCCAGACGCTTCGGTCACGCGCTTGAACGGCGCACATCATTTCGTCAACTGAGAGTTGCTTTTGAATTTTCTTTAAGCTGTGATGAAGACCGCAGCTTAAAGAAAACGTGAAATGTTGCGCAGAGAGCGTTTAGCCTCTGCGCAATTTTTCTTTCCTCTGTAACCTGCGGCAGTATGCCATGCCCCTTCCTCGCACACGCTCGAAGGCCTTAAACATTCCCGTTTTGGACGTAAAAAAGCATTTGACGGCTAATGTAAATGGTAGAGAGGCAAGCAGGAGGCTCTGCAAATTTAACTCCTTGGCTCTGTTTGCCGATACTTACTACTGCGCGCCCTTTTGCGCGTCGCCTCCCTGTAGGCGTGCGGAGCAAACGGATGGCAAAGCAGGAGCGAAAGTAAAGATCATCTGAAAAATTTATGGCACGACCAAAAGTAACGCCGCGAGATCAGGAGCGAGTTTTCCGTCTCGACGAGCTGTTCTTCTCGATCACAGACCGCAAAGGCGTGATACGCAGCGGCAACGAGGTTTTTGTTCGCGTGAGCGGACACAAAAACCTCGACGAGATGATCGGCAAACCGCACAACATCATCCGTCATCCGGACATGCCGCGCGCCGTCTTCAAGCTTTTGTGGGATTATCTGGACGCTGGCAAGACATTTGCCGGCTACGTCAAAAACATGGCGACCGACGGCTGCTACTACTGGGTGATGGCGCTCGTCGTTCCCATCAACGACGGTTATCTCTCGGTTCGCTTCAAACCAACAACTCCCTTTCTGCAGGATGTTGGAAAGTTGTATGCCGAGATGCTCGCGGTCGAGCAAGAGGCGGGCGACGAGCCTGATTCATGGCGCGCCGGGATGGTCTCCGCCGTCGAGTGCCTGTTGGCGTGGCTCAAGAAAAATGGGTTTGCCAGCTACGATGAATTTATGCGCGCCGCGCTTGCCGAGGAGATGTCGAGTCGCCGCGCACAACTCGCGGCGCGTCCTGCCGTCGGCGGCGCAAAGAATTCCGCCGATGTTGATTTGCGGGCCACGCTTCGCGCCTGCGAAGAGATAGACGCGCAGCTCGACGAGCTTTTTTCGCGCGCCGCTTCATTTCTTGAGCTGATTCAGAATTTGAGCATCAAGTCGTCGTTTTTGCTCGACCTCTCGGAAGAAGTAAGTCTGATTTCGCTCAACGGGCTGATCGCTTCTTATCGCGTCGGACATAACGGCGGCGGACTTTCAGCCGTCACGCATAATCTGTCAAAGCTTTCGGAAGAGAACAAGGCCGTCATCACTGAGATGACCGGAGAACTCTCCCAAAGCTCGCCTCTGCGCGAGACGGCCTTTACAAACGCAGCGGCCAAGCTGCAAGTTGAGATGGCCCTCTTCTTTGCGCGCGAGCTGATCGACGCGGAAGCGACGCGCACAAAAGCCGAAGCCTTCTGCGCGCGCACGCGCGCCGACCTCAGCATGCTGGTTGACTCTTTCTCCCACAGCACGGCGCAGATGATCGAGACGCTCACGCGCGCACAAGCCTCCGTCTCTCTGCTGATACAGCTACACCAACAGCTTTACGCCGCGCTGCGCAAGCTCTCCGGCATACGCGTGGCCGGGAAGGTGCAGACGGCGTATATCGCCGAAGCGGCCTATTTTCATAATCTGTTCGACAAGATTCACGAACAGTCGGAGATAGCAAAGACGGAGCTGCGCGGGTTCTCCGATGCGATTCCCTTTCTCGTCGAACATCTGCCGCAATTCGAGAACTCAGGCCGCTTTATACAGAGCACGCTCGGCTCTCTGCGTTAAAGCCGAAACGACATCTGCGCGCACGCCTATCTTCATACTCAAACAACGACGCGCTCCCTGTGACGTTGACTCTTATTTTGTACCGACCGGCTTATATTCAAATGCGGTCGCAAAACCGCGTCCCAAACGTGACAGATCGCCCGATGTCTCGACCTCTCTGACCCAAAACTCAAAACCCTTCCAATCCTTGTCGGGCGCGTCGTCGGGATTGCGTCTGAGGTAAGCAAAGTAATGCAATAGAACGAGACCGCGCACGCGCTCGCGCTCTTTGAACTCTTGATTGTCAACGACCTTGCGCAGCACGCTGGCGCGCGTCTGCGTGCCATCATTCAAGGATGCGACAAGCGAATCGCGCTCCGCCCTTGAAGACGAGCCTGCGTTCATCAACAGACGTTGAACGTACTCCTCATTTGGGAGGCCGCGAAAGGTCTTATCAAAGTCGGGGCGCGCGACCCATTCGTCTGTAAACGCGCGCGCGTTGCTCGTAAAGATTTCTTCCTGTCCTTCACCGCCAAAGACCACGCCGCGACCAAGCGACAAAACATCTGGCATAAATTCGCTCATGCGCGGCATCCGCCCGAACGAAACGAGATAAAAACGGTAAATCGTCAATCCCCAATCCTGATACTGTCCGAGCAGATGCGTCGGGTTTTCTTCCAGCATCGCGGGCCAGCTCTTGAGATTTACGTCGAAGGGCGGCGCAGCCTCCGCCAATGCGTCCGGCTCCGTTTTTGTGACGGCGTAAAGGTCGTCGCCCTCGCCGAAGCGATTGATAAAGCGCAATCTGCCCGAGCCGATGGCGCGCATAAGGAAGGCTTCGTAGCGCGCGCGCTGTTCGGGCGCAATCAAACGGTTATGTATGACGAGATAAGAGGTCGGGACTTCTTCGAGATGGTCGAGCAGACGCAAGGGAATCGGGTCGGCCAGCGAGAGGTCGTTGATTTGCGAGGCGTGCGGTGGAACGAAGGTTGAGATGGCGTTGATGAGAGGTCGCCCGTGATCGGCGGCACGCAGCATGTAGAGATGCGGCAGCTCGCCCGTACCGATGGGCAGCTCGACAAGTCCGCCGCGCATCGGCGTTTCTTTTAGACGCAAAGTAATCTCGTCCGGATAGACCGCCCCGCGAATAAAGCGAAGCGGCGCGGCGCGCAGTTCAAAAAGAAGCAGCGCGGCGATGCAGGCCACGACCGCGCTCTCACGAATCGAAGGGCGACGCAACACGATGCCCGATGCGAGACGACGTGCGCCGACTCCGGCCAGTATGGCAAGACCAACGTAGGCGAGCATCGCCGCGCGCGCGGGCAGACGCATTCCACGAAAGAGAAAGACGAAATCAAAGAGCACGCGATAAAAGAGCGAGTTCGTTCCAAGCGACATAAAGAATCCGGCGGCGGCCCAAATCATCCCTATCCAGAAGCCCTCGCCGCGTTTCGACGATTGCAGATTGGCAATCAGATTCGGCTCGCCGGTCGCGCGTCGGAGCGCGTGCGGATACGCAACCGATAAACGCGCGAGAACCGCAAGCGCGACGACGAAAAGAGCGCGATCTGAAGTGAGAAAGCTCAAAGCGCCGTTGCTAAAGAGCGAAGCGGGCGCGCCCGCCCAACCGGCGGAGACGAGCGCCAGCGCGAAAGCAATTACCGCAACCGCATCCAGCCAATAGACCCAACCGCTCGCGCGCTCCGCATACAACCTTCTATCCTCGACTATTGACGACTCCGCCGATCTACGTCTGAAGGGGTCGATGAGAAGCACGGCTGCGAGCGCGAGCAGGATCGGCAACAGTCCCGGAAAAAGTTTGTTGCTGGCGTTTGGGATATGTTCGCCAAAGCCCTTCCAGAGCTTGTTGCGCTGCTCGGCGGCAAGCCATTGAATCGCCGTCGGCGAATTGCGCTCGACCACTTCGCGCCCCCAAGTAAGATGGTAGGTCTTGCTGACGTAATAGTAAGGATACAGAAAAGGGAGCAGCACGAGCGCGGCCACGCACATCGCAGCCGTGCCGCGCAGCCAAAAGTCGCGGTCGCGCCAAAGACGGTATCGCACAATCAGTAGCAGCGCGGTCAGCGCAAGCGGGACGAGCGAGACAATAAACCACGTCAGGCAAGTCAGCGCGTTCATCACAAAGGCGACGGCGAGCCACGCGGCGCGCTTGCGCGTTCTCTCGCGCGCAAAGAGCACCAGCGCTTCCAGAACAAGCGGAATCCAACCGGCGAAAACGTAGTGAAGCTGCGAGAGAAGATGAAAGCGATAGGGGACAAACGCAAAGATGATCCCCGCGACCCAAGCTGCGCCGTCTGATTTCGTAAGCGTGCGCGTCAACCGGAAAGCGCTATAGCCGCAGAAGGCAAAGCCCAAGAAGGTCGCCACGCTATGCACCGTAAGCGGGCGCAGGCCGATTGCAAAGAGCGGAAAAAAGAGGAGCGCAACGCCGTAGCAGTTTTCGCTGTAAGCGAGCGTGTACGGGAGCGGATAGAAGATGTTTGCGTCAAAGAGCTTGAGCGGGTCTGTAAACGTCTGGTGATAATCCCACCAAAGCATCCACGCAACGAGATAAGGATCGCCCGAATCGACGACAGCATCGCGCATGCGCGTCACCCAGGGCCATGTCATCAACGCGGTCAAGGCGACGAAGGCGAGAATGATAAGAGGTTCGCGCAGCGCGGGCGCGAATGTGCGTTGACGAAGTGCGCGGAGGATTTTCAACTTTTCTGTTTTGACTGTTGCGGCCAAAGAACGCCGCGCTCGGTTTGCCACGAGCGCGCGCGAAATGTTACGGTCTAGCCCCTTACGTCCGAGACCCGGTTAGTCCCAAAACATCCTTTGGCTTTGACTCGTTTGCGAATTAAGTCCGGGCATTTTCAACGCCCCCGAACACGATGTCAAGAACGGCTGAAATGACCGCGACCGAAAGAGCCGCGCGCAGGCACGCGCGCACGCGCATCGCCATTCTCATTCCCTGCTACAACGAAGAGTTGACCGTTGCCGACGTGGTCGCACAGTTTCGCGCGCAACTGCCCGAAGCAATCATCTACGTCTTTGACAACAATTCGACCGACCGCACGGTTGAGCGCGCACGCGAGGCCGGAGCGCGCGTCCTCTTTGAACGGCGACAGGGTAAGGGCTACGTCGTGCAGTCGATGTTTCGGCAGGTGGACGCAGACGTTTATGTGATGGTTGACGGCGACGGCACGTATCCGGCTCCGCAGGTACACGCGCTCGTTGAGCCTGTCGTTGCGGGCGAGGCCGATATGGTCGTCGGCTCGCGGCTGCATGCGAGCTCGCAGAGCCAGTTCAAACAGCTCAACCGTTTGGGCAACCGTCTCGTTCTCTTCACGCTCAATTCGATCTTTGGCGTACGTCTGACGGATATTCTTTCGGGCTATCGCGCTTTTAATCGAGGCTTTGTCAAAAGCTTGCCGCTTTTTGGCGGCGGCTTTGAGATTGAGACCGAGCTGACGATCAAGGCCGTCGAGCGCGGTTATCGCATCCTTGAGATTCCAATCGACCTCGTCCATCGACCCGAAGGGAGTCACTCAAAGATTCAATTCTTCCGCGACGGCCTGCTGATCCTCAATACGACGCTTGCGCTCTTTCGAGATTACAAGCCGCTCACGTTTTTCGGCGCGAGCGGACTCGTTTTGATTGCGCTCGCGCTCGTCCCCGGAGGACTCGTAGTTTATGAATTTTTGGAGACGGGGCTTGTGCCGCGCCTGCCTTCGGCGGTGCTCGCCGTTGGGCTGTTTCTTTGCGGGCTGCTTTTGATTACGGTCGGGCTGGTTCTTCACTCTATCGCGCGACGCTCGCAGGAGTTTGAGTATCAGATGCGCGTGCTGGCGGACGAGCTTCGTGCAGGACGCGATTCTCAAACCGATGCCGGAGAAGTTTAAGCGGCGTGCTTTTCTTGTCGATGCAAGCGAACCCCAAAAAATTTTGGCGCGCGCGCAGCGCAGAGTTATTTGGAAAGATGGAGTTTGGCGACTTCGTCTTCTTCTTTTATATCGCAGCCTTTGCGCGCGAATATTTCTGGATCGTTCGTCAGCAGCCGGCGGCGTGGACGCTGACGCTCGTGCTTGCGCTCGCCGCATGGACTCTTTACCTCGCAGTTAAAGAGGAACGCAGCGAGCGTCTGCCGCGCATGTTTTGGTTGATAGTCGCTTTGCCGCTTGCCTTCGTCTATCTTTTGCGCGTTCCGTTTCCAGATTTTTCTTTCGACGTTCTCAACTATCGCCTGCAACACTCGGAGCGTGCGCTGCGCGGTTTTCTTTTTATCACCGGTGATTTTTTCCCTACGCCCGCGCCCTACAATCCTGCGCCCGACATCCTGACGGGAATCTTCCGCCGCTTGCTCGGTTATCGACTTGGCACAATCATCAACCTGCTGGCGCTCTTGTGGGCCGGCACAATCGTTGAAAGACTTCTGCGCGATTACGTCGCACGCACGCCCGTCAGATTGTTGTGCGTCGTCGGCGTGCTCTTTACCGAGCACATATTTTTTGAGATCAACAACTATTACGTCGACATCCTGCCTCTTCCGCTTATGCTCGAAGCGTTGCGTCTGTCAATCGCGCGCCGCGCCGAGGGCGAGCGACTTATGCGCGATGCGACGGTTGCGGCATTTCTGCTCGGCGCAAGCATCGCCTTCAAGATTGCAAACCTTGCGTTTGCACTGCCAATTGCACTCGTCTTTGCATACAACGCGCGCGGCACGCGGCTGCAAACATATTTGAAGTCGCTTGCGCTCTCCGCGTTGTCGTTTGCCGCGCCGCTTCTGCCCTTCACCATCTTTATTTACATGCAGACGGGAAACCCGGTCTTTCCGCTCTACAACGCCGTCTTCAAATCCCCGTACTGGCCGGAGATAAACGTGCTCGATCCGCGTTGGGGGCCGAAGGGTCTTTGGGAGACGATTGTTTGGCCCGCGCTGGTCTTTTTCAAACCCGAACGTTTCTCCGAAATCGTCGCCTATTCGGGCCGCATCTCGCTCGGTTTTGTCGTCGCGCTGCTGTGCCTGTTTCTCGCACGCCGCGACGCGCGCGCGCGCGCAGTCGGCCTTATCTGCGTTGTCTCGGCGCTGCTCTGGAGCGCGGGCAGCGGCTACGTGCGTTACGCGCTTTTCATCGAGCTTGTCGGCGGAATTCTTCTCGTCTGGCTGGCCGTCAGGCTCTCGCAGATGAATTTATCATCTGCTGTGAGACGGGCTGCGACGTTGAGTGTAGGCGCGATTCTGTTTGCGCAAATTTTGGGCGCATGCGTCTATATCTCAAAATATGAGTGGGCCATGCGCCCGACCGTCTTTCAGAAGTGGCGCGGGTGGCGACAGGAAGCGAGGTTTATCCTGCGCGACCACGATTTGCGAAAATTCGTCGGCGCTTCGGAGCGCGAGATGATTGATGCGGTCGAGGTTTGGTTTGAAAGCGCGCACAAATCAAACGCCTTCGAGTCGTTGCTGAGACCGGATTTGCCCATCCTGACGGTGCGCACAAATCAATTCTTCGCAAATCAAAAGTCGAGAGACCGTTTCAAAAAAACCCTCGCGCCGCTTCAAGCGAAGCGCATCTATTCGCTCGCGCTTTACGAGTATGCGCCTGAGGCGCGGCGCGAGATCGAAAGCAAGGGCTTCCGCGTTGGTCGCATTACGCCGTTGGTGATACCTTACTTCTCCACGCAGACGCGCCTGACGCTTGCGCTGATCGAAATTCTTCCGCGTGCGGACGAGCGCGAGAGCGTACGACAGGACGGAGAGAGACGCGCTTCAAAGGCCGCGCCGCTTCCACTCGATGGATTCGCGGCGCGTCTATCGGCGACGCATCCGCCCATCGAAGTGTCGGCAGGACAAAAAGCGGCGGTGCGTGTGACGGTCAGAAACGAAAGCGATGTGGTGTGGCATGCGGGAATGGAGGGCGAATGGGCCTTGCGCA
>CBDUCU010000170.1:0-7730 GCA_965365725.1 uncultured bacterium
GACGCGAGGAAGGCTACTCGCCAAAAATTTCGCTTGCTCTTGTTCCACCTGAACAGGCAAGCCCGCCTCTGATTTTTGAGCGTCATCTTCCACTGACTCCTGCGGCGCTGGCGCGTCTTGCTCCGGCGGTTGAGCGTCCCGGCATACACCTCGGCGTGTGGCGCGATGCAGACGAGCTTTACGTGTGGGGCACGACGCGCAACATTCCGCGTCTCTGCTTTGTCCTTGAAGTGATTGAACCCGGTTTGCTCGTCATCAAATATCGACGCGGGCAAGAGGCCGCCAAATACGTCAACGTCGCCGTGCTCAAGGGCGACCAGATCAAGATAGTTGACGAACAGGGGACGAGCCTGCCCGATTGCCCCGCGCTTCTTACTTCGCTGGTCGGCTTTGGCTCGCCCGCAACGCCACAAAACGACACCGTCAACGCGCTCGTCCAGCTTGCCGCCTCGATGCGCGCGCACGGGCGCGGCGGCTCTCTTCTGGTCGTGCCGCGCGGCTCCGACGTTTGGCTTGAATCTATTGTGCGCCCGATCCTCTATTCGGCTGCGCCCGCTTTTTCAGAGCTGGCAGAGCTGATGCAGCGCGATGCGGGCGAACGATCTCAACAGATATGGCGCGAAGCGCTGATCGATGCTGTCGATGCCATTGCCGGTTTGACCGCTGTTGACGGCGCGACGATTGTCAACGAGCAGTATGAGTTGCTCGCCTTCGGCGCAAAGATCGGGCGGCGCGAAGGCGGCACGCAGGTCGAGCAATTGGTTTTGACCGAGCCTATCGTCGGCGGCGCAGCCTCAGTCGTCATACCCCAACAGATTGGCGGAACGCGCCACTTATCGGCGGCGCAATTCATCCACGACCAGCACGACGCAATGGCCCTGGTCGCCTCGCAGGACGGACGCTTCACCGTCTTCGCATGGTCGCCTTGCGAACAGATGGTTCACGCGCACCGCGTCGAGACGCTGCTGCTTTAAGGCCCGCGTGCGCGCACCGCAAAAGCAAAGGAGTAAAACGATAGATGAAGAAGAAACTCTTAAAGAGCGAAGAAGAGTGGCGCGCGCAGCTTACGCCTGAGCAATATGCTGTTGCGCGACAGAAAGGCACGGAGCGACCGTTTACGGGCAAGTACCACAACTCCAAAGAGCGCGGCACATACAAATGCGCCGCCTGTGGAAACGATCTGTTTAGCTCCGATGCAAAGTTTGATTCGGGTTGCGGCTGGCCGAGCTTTACCGCGCCGGTCGAGGACGAAAGCGTCCGCACCGAGATCGATGCAAGTCATGGGATGGTACGCACCGAAGTTCTCTGCTCGGTCTGCGACTCGCATCTCGGACACGTCTTTGACGACGGCCCACGCCCGACCAACCTGCGCTACTGCATCAACTCTGTCGTGCTCGATCTCGAACACAAAGAGTAGTTAATGCGGTTGCTCCTTAAAATTGAAAATAGAGAATTGCCGAACCCAATTTTCTATTTTGGGTCGGGCGCGGCGCGCTCGTTGTCGGGTGCTATGCGGCCCAACTGCAAGTAGATTTTGTCGAAGATATAGAGATGTGCGAGCGCGGCGACAAACCCGATTGTCAACATCACGAGGCCGATGACGATCTGTGTCAGCGTCTTGCGACGAAGGATTAAACGAAGGAGCATGTAGCAAACAGCGCTCGCTGCGATTATCGCCGCCAAGCTCCAGAGCAAGACCCTTTTCAATCTCTCTTCGCTCAGACTCTCGGGCAGTTGCCCATGCAAAAAGGCTAGCCAGCCGGGCACAAGAGTCAGCAGGAGCCAGAGGATTGCGCCGACGAATAGAAGCGCGAGCACTGCGGCGAGGAGCTTTAACTGCGGCTTGAGCTTCCACACGCGGAAAGCACGCTGCGGAGCAACGCCTAGTATGCTCATCAAATGTCGGTGCGCCTCCTCGTATCCGCCTGTGCGATTAAGCGCGCGCTCGACGGCGAGAAAGCTCCAACCGGCGCGCTCTCCAGCATTGACGGGAAATTCTTTGAGACAATGGTCGAATTCATATTCGGTCATGCGGTAGCCGCTCGTCATCAGCGCATAGGCTTCCGCATCATTGAACGAATCGAGGTCTGTGCGAACGGCGGCAAGCTTCTCCTGCGCGTCCTTGCGCACGCCGTAAGAAGTAAAAGTCCCGCGCCGCTCCGACGTGCGCGCTTCGTCCGATGCGTCGTGCGGATCATCGCATCCGATCCAGTCAACCGGGTCAACGTCCAAATCTTTTTTCAGATGAATAAACATCAACCCGCGCAGAAGCGACGAGCGCAGACGCGCCTCCAACCCTTTATATTCGGCCTCGCGCACGCGCGCCGTCAGGATGCTTAATGAGCGTCCCGGCACATCGAGCAGCTCGGTTCGAGGGTTTTTCAAACTCTCCATCTGCCCGCTCGCATCGCTGACGAGTTGCACCGTGCAATCTTCATCGAGCAGAGCCGTGATGCCCTGGTTGTCGTGCACGCCGCCATCAACCAGACGCACGACGCGCTCGGGATAAAGACCGTCGAAGACGACCGGCTCGAAAAGACCGGGCACGCAGGACGAAGCGGCGACGGCACGCCCCAAGCTGACCTTTTGGTGCGGCGGTGGGGCTTCCCCGTAGTAAAGACGACGGAGACGGTCGTTGCCGTCAATTTCGGTGTTGATGCCGGAAGGCGGCTCGCCCATCCAAGTAGCGGTGAACTGCCAGTTGTGGCCGGTGTTGAGCGTCGCCGCGTTGAGTATCAGCGTCGGCACTTTCGACGCGCGCCGCCAGTTGTCGCGTCGCGGCTCGAAATCGCGCGGCCCATCGAAGGGGCGGACGATTAACTCATCCATCCAGAGCGGCTCGCGCTCGGCCTTTGGCTCGACCTTCGCATAAAGCTCGCGTTCATAAAGCTCGCCGACGCGCTCTGTACGCGAGTAGTTTGCGACAAAAATCGTCTTGAGATTGACAAACCAGTTGGCGGCGACGCGCGTTCTGATGTTGCGCTGTACGCCCACCAGAAAATCGCGCTCGATGCGATGGACGATCTCAATATAATCTTCGCGCGTGATCTCCTGATCGCTCTTTTTCTCAAGGAGACGGCGCACCTCGAGGTAGTAATGCGCGCCGATGATCGAGCCGCCCGAAACACACGAGAGCACTTCGACGTGGCGCAGCACGTCAAGTTCTGCCAGACGCGCAAGCACGCCGATGTGAAAGAGCGACGCGCGAAAGCCTCCGCCCGAGAGCGCAAGACCGACCTTGCCCGTTGCTGCACTACTAAACGCGTTCGCGTCGTTGCCAAGAAAGGCGCGCAAAACTTCCCATGCTCGCGCGCTCGCCAGTCCTTCCTGCTTTTCCTGTATCTGTGCGATGCGCGCAAGCTGGCGAGCCGTCGAGGCATATTCCCAATCCGAAACGTTGGAAAGCGCGTCGGCCTTGCGTAGCCATTCGAGAGCTTCGTCAAAACGTCCGAGACCGAAAAACGCTTCGGCGACGGTGACGAGAAACCACCATTTGCTGCGCAACCCTTCGTTGCCACGTTGCTCGGCAAGCGCGGGCAGCTCTGTAATGATCTCTTTGCGGATGCGTTCGGCCTCGTCTCGACGTTCGCCTGCGATTGCGGAAGAAGTTCCTGCGACATGCGCCTCAGTTCGTTCCTGTTCGGCCAAAAGATCGAGGACGAAAGCCGCGTTGATTCCCGTGTAGCCATAATCCGACTTGACCCCGACGCGTGCGCCGCGCAGATAGTAGGAGAGCGAGCGCTCAAGCTGCGACTTCTGCGCGTCAACCTCCCACTTGCGTTTGTAGATTGCGCCGGCCAGCCCCAATGTCTCCTGATCATTGGTCGTCTTCAAATCAAATCCTTCGCGCAGGATTTCAAGCGCGCGGTCGAGTCGCGCATCGACGGGGAGGTCTTGATCTTTGTATGTGCAGAGCGCGTGCTGTTGGATGAGCTTGGCGTTGAATTCAGCGTCGGGTTGAGCGAGTGGGGCGCGGCGCGCGCGCGCCAGAAGGCGACGTGCGAAGCCAAAACGCTGTCTGCTCTTTAAGAGAGAGGCAAGATCAAACATCTCCTGCGGCGTGCAGCTCTCGCCCTGCAACACTCGTTTGGCGCGCTCGACCATCTCGCGCTCGCGGAGGCCGTCTTCTTCCAGGTCTTTCTGTAGCATAGCGTTCGTCCATCTCTAAACCCGACGAATTATTTAGAAACGATGAGATTTGAGACTCATTGAAAGCCTGCCGATAATCGAGCCGCACCTTATCCGAAAGGAAACTCTGGCTGAGGACTGGGCGGGCGAGGGCATTCTACAACTCGCACGCTAACAAAAGCGCTAAAAAAAAGATACGCCTTCATTCAATCATGAATGAAGGCGTATCCGTTTGTTCTGACCGGCGCACGCGTCTCTTAAGACGGTGGTTGCAATCCTCGCGTCGGTAAACTTCAGCCAATTGTCTCGACTGTGAACTCTTCGGCTGCGAATCGTGCACCGGCTTCGACCGCTTTGATGTTCAGGTCGAGCAGAGCGCGATTCTTTGTCAGCGATTCGATGACATGAACGAGCGAGGCACGGTCGAGCAAGTTGGTTCTTCCGACGAGCGCGCCGAGCGCAACCATGTTTGCGGCCTTCGGGCTGCCGATCTGCTCGGCCATCGCGGTTGCAGGCAGCGCAATCACTTCGAGGTCGCCGCGCACGAGCGGACGGTCAATCAGAGACGAGTCGTAGATGACGAGTCCGCCTGATGCAACCTCCATCTCAAACTTATCGAGCGAGGGCCGATTCATAGCGATGAGTACAGACGGTTCGCAGACAAGCGGCGAGCCAATCGGATCGGTCGAGAGGTTGACATGACAGTTGGCCGTGCCGCCGCGCATCTCTGGGCCGTAGGACGGAAGCCAGGAGACGTGATAGCCCTGTCGCATCCCTGCTTCTGCAAGAAGCTTTCCTAAAAAGAGAATTCCCTGCCCGCCGAATCCGGCGATCTTCAGACGCGGGTTGCGATAGCAGACGGGCACGTCCGGCACATTCGCTGTTTCGATTGTTTCTTCAACGGCGCGCAGCCCAAGAATTTCGGGAATCTGTTCCGACGGCACGTTTTCTCGATAACGCGTCCAGTTTTCGCGCTTCGCCGACTCGTCCTTCAACACGCCGAGCGGATAGAACGGAGCGAGGTTCTTCTCGACCCATTCGCAAGCATCCTGCGGCGTGAGATTCCAGCCCGTCGGACACGGCGAGAGCACTTCGACCAGAGAGAAGCCGCGCCCTTCGATCTGATTTTTGATCGCCTTGCGCACGGCCTTGCGCGCCTTCATACGCGATTTGTTGTCGAAGATTCCGACGCGCTCGATGTAGGTCGGCCCGTCGAGCGTCGCCAAAAGCTCGCTCACGCGCAGAGGAAAACCTTCGTGTTGGAGGTCGCGCCCGTAGGGCGAGGTCGAAGTCTTCATCCCGACGAGCGTGGTCGGGGCCATCTGCCCGCCCGTCATGCCGTAGATGGCGTTGTTGACGAAGATGACGCTGATGCTTTCGCCACGGTTGGCGGCATGAAGGATTTCGTTTCCGCCGATAGCCGCCAGATCGCCGTCGCCCTGATAGCTGATGACGAGGCTGTCGGGCAGCGCGCGTTTAATGGCTGTCGCGGCGGCAGGCGCGCGCCCGTGTGCAACCTGAATGTTGCCCACGTCGAAATAGTAGTAGGCGAAGACCGAGCAGCCGACCGGACTGACGAAGACCGTCTTATCCTGCATGCCGAAATCATCGATGGCCTCGGCGATAAATTTATGAAGGTTGCCGTGACCACAGCCCGGACAATAGTGCGTCGTCAGCTGATCGCCGGGTTTGCGCTCAAACTGCCCATAAAAACTCTTCGCTCTTTGGAAGGCTTTCGCGTACATCTTTTTCCTCGCTCGCTTTTAGAATCTGTTGGAGAAGCTCTTCGGTCGACGGAACCATTCCGCCGTAACGCGAATAGAAACGGACGGGACGACGGCCCGAGACCGCCAGCCGCACATCATCGACCATCTGCCCGTTGCTCAGCTCAACTGTCAGGAAGACGCGCGCCCACTCGGCGATCACTTCGATCTCGCGCGAAGGAAACGGCCACAACGTGATGGGGCGGAAAAGACCCACCTTTATCCCTCGCGCACGCGCTTCATCGACCGCCGTCTTGAGGATGCGCGAGACGATGCCGTAACCGATGCAGACGATGTCGGCATCGTCCGTGCGGTATTTCTCATAAAGCTCCGTCCCAAAGCGCGCTCGCTCATACTTATCTTCCAGGTGCTGGACGTGCTTTTCTAATAGTTCGGGCGTGAGATAGATCGACGAGATGAGATTGTCGCGCGTCTCTGCATCACCACGAACGGCCCAATCCTCATGCTTAGGCGGCGTGACGACTTTGTCGGGAAACTCGACCGGCTCCATCATCTGACCGATAAAACCGTCGGTCTGCACGATGGCGGGGTTGCGGCAACGGTCGGCCAGCTCAAACGCGAGAAACGTCAAATCGCACATCTCCTGGCAAGAGTTTGGCGCGACGACAATCGTGTGATAATTGCCGTGACCTCCGCCCTTGACGATCTGATGATAGTCGCTCTGTTCGGGCGCGATATTGCCAAGACCGGGCCCGCCGCGCATCACGTCAACAATCACGCACGGCAGTTCGGCTCCGGCCAAATAAGAGATGCCTTCCTGCATCAGGCTCAGGCCCGGCCCGGATGAAGCCGTCATCGTGCGCTCGCCCACGGATGCCGCGCCATAGACCATGTTGATCGAAGCCGTCTCGCTCTCGGCCTGCAAGAACGTCCCGCCTGTTAACGGAAAATACTTGGCCGCAGCTTCGGCAATCTCGCTTGCGGGCGTAATCGGGTAGCCGTAGAACGAACGACAACCCGCAAGGATAGCTGCCTTGACGACCGCCTCGTTCCCTTTTATCAATTCTTTCGCCATTGGTTTTAGACCTCAAAAAGTCAAAAGCCGGGCTGTTCCTTATAATCCAGCTCGGCCCTTTTATGTCGTAACCGCTTTCGTCTCTTTTTGCAGCGTCAGGACTGTAATCGCTCCCGGCTCGGGACATGCATAGAAGCATACGCCGCAGCCCGTGCAGCCATAGCCCTGATACGTCGCCGGATGATAGCCGTGCGCGTTGAAACGCTCGCTCAGATGCATCCCGCAGACCGGACATGCGACGACGCACAGACCGCATCCCTTGCATTCCTCTTCATGCACCTCGACGCTTCCGCGATCAATCTTCTCTTTTGTTTCTGCCGTCATAGTCTTTGAATCTCCTCCGAGAAGGTAGCGGGCCGCGTCGGATGCACCCGGCAGACCCACAAATCCAACCTTCATCGAGCAAACACTATGCCCGCGTGCGCAAGCCTCGCTGCTCATCACGAGTTGTTGTAATTTTTGGGTTTTTTAAAGCGCGGCGGGATGTGGAGATTAAAGAATTGCGGGAAATAACCAGATTGTTGGGGAGATTCGCGCAAAAGCTCTGAATGTAGAGGCAGGGATAATCGCTGCCTCTACATTTTGTTAGCTTACGCAAGGTCAAAGACCAAAATCTCCGACGACTCGCGCCCGACGATTGTGATCTCGCTCTCGTCTGAAACAGCAGCGCCGTCCGATTGCTCAAGCGCTACGCCGTTGACTTCAACGCGCCCGCGCGCCGACTGCACCCACGCGTGACGGCCCGCAGAGATTTTGTGTGTCACGCTTTGGCCTGCGTCGAGCACGGCGGCGAACAGCTTTGC
>CBDUCU010000171.1:0-7670 GCA_965365725.1 uncultured bacterium
CCGCCAATTCCGATAGGGCCGAAAGATCGTTGGTCTTTTGTTCCAATAATGCAATAGACATACTTGCCTTCGGGCGCGGCGGCCGTTTGCGGCTGCTCTGACTCATCGCTCATCTGTTTGGCTCCATAATGTCAGCTTTCGTGAAGGATCGTCCCCAACCTATTGTAAGCGTGGTGAAGATTTTTAGACGGCGGTCAGTTGTCGAGGTCGCGCAAGTATCTTTGACGGGCGGCTTTGCCATATATTGCGCACGCCCTTGGTTCACGCCTTATTAAGTGTGCGGGGGCTTGGTTATAATAAGCCGCGCCTGAGCGGGCGCGCAACAACTATGCGCTTTCGCGCCTGCGCTCTGTTAGAATCGCACGGCTGAACCCGCCCGCGTAGTCCTTCGTATTAAACAGAGCGGGAGACATCTAAACAGGAGACCACACGATGACCGACCAGCGAAACTGGCTTGAGCGACTCGGTGAAAAGATTCCGGGCTACGGCGGCTATGTGCAGAAAGAGCGCCGACGCGATATCGACAAGCTGCACCGTGAGCATCTGGCTGACCGCTTGCGCTCGATCAAGCAACATTTGAACGACGCGGTCCGCGAGCTGAGCGATACGGGTCGGCTAATGGAGGTCGGCCCCGTTGATCGCGCCGCCAAAAAGCTCGACCACGCTGAAAACCGCGTCCGCTTTGCTTCTTACGGCTACAGTGGGTTTTTCGACGTGGTCAAGGTCGAAGAATTACAGCTCGACCGTCTCTATCAATTCGATCTGGCGCTTGTGCAGAAGGTCGAGCAGCTCGAACATCTCGCGCGCGAGTTGAAGAGCAAGATGACGACAGGGCCGGAGCTAAAACAGTCAGCCGCGCAATTAGAGGGCGCGCTTGATGAATTCAACCGCACCTTTGACGAGCGCAGCCGCTCGATCAACGACTTTGGAAGCGGCGGCGGCGGCGGTGCAACATCATCCGATCCGTCGCCGGGCGGGCCTTTGTTCGGCGTGCAATAAAGTCTCGCTCAGAGGTGTTTAGAAGTTAGAAGCCGGCCCAAAAGTCTAGTTTTCCAAAAATCCAAAGCCGCCGGCTCTTCTTCGTTATGACTGAACGCTGTAAAAATTGTGGCGCAGAGTTGTTCGCCGGCCAGCAGTTCTGCCGTCGTTGCGGCGCGCGCACACTTTCGCTTGAGGGCGAAGCCCCGACGCAGATTTTGCCGGGCGAAACGTCGCCGCCAAATTTTTCTTCTGCTGCGGGCACCAATGTCCTGCCGCCGCAACGCGGCACGGGCGAAGCAATGTGGGGGCCGCGTCAGACGGGGCCGCAAGCTCCTTTCGGACAGTTTGCACATACGTCGCCGCTTTCTTCTGTCGCGCAAACGTCGAAGAAACGGCGCTGGCTTCTTCCCGCGCTGCTCGGTCTTTTGTTAGTTGGGGCCGTCGGCGGCGCGCTCGCCGTCGTCATGCTGTCGCGCGCAACGACGAAAAAAGTCATCTTCATCGACCGCGAAGGGCACGCGCCGCATCCGCCGTCGCCGCCTGGAATCCCGACAGGTGAAAGCCTGCTTGATGAAGCTGGCGCAACCGTAACCGCGGACGAGACGATCTTGACCAAAAGCTTTGAGGTCGGCGCGGACGCGAATTTTTCACTCAAGAATGTGCAGGGCGATATCCGTGTCGAAGGCTGGGACGACGACCGTATCGAGGTACGGATGAGAAAGCGTGGCGGCACGGTTGAAGAGAGACAGGCCGCGCGCGTGACTTTCAAACAGATGGATGAGACGCTCGCTATTGCGGCGACCGGCAACTCGCCTTCGAAAGTCTTCTTCGATGTCAAAGTTCCGCGCTCGCTCAAGGCTCTGGAAGTCTCGTCGCGCACGGGCGCAGTCAGCGTCTCAAAGCTCGAAGGGTCGCTCGAAGTCAGTCTGCAAAATGGCGATGTAAATCTCGACGACGTGCGCGGCGCAGTCGAAGCAAAGCTCGTCAACGGTCGCATCGAAGTTACTTATCGAAGCACCGAGCGCGAGGGCGCGCAAGAGTTTACGACCGTCAACGGCGATGTCGTCGTGCGTTTGATTGACGGGATGAGTGGAGACGTAGAGGCGAGCGTCGTCAACGGGCGGATAGAGGTTGACGAGGCGCTCGGCTTTCAGGCGCAGAAAAGGCAACCGGGTTGGCACGTTGAAGCGCAACTCGGCGCAGGTGGCGAGTCGCTGACGGCCAAAAGCGTCAACGGTACGATTAGATTTAAGAAGTGAGCAGTAAGGCAGTGAGCGGTAAGCAGTGGGCCGCTCACAAAACTGCTTGCCGTTCGATAAGAGGATCGGGTTTTTACTGCTCACTGCTTACTCAAACGGAGGAGATACATTCGGATGGCACTCGAAATCTTGCAGTACTTTGACCCGACGGGCGCATCGGTCGTTCATCGCATTCCTGAGCAGGGCGCGACCGACATCAAGATGGGCGCACAGCTCATCGTGCAGGAGAATCAGGCGGCGGTCTTTTACCGCGACGGCAAGGCGCTCGACACGTTCGGGCCCGGTCGTCATACCCTGACGACGATGAACGTGCCGCTTCTGACGCGGCTGCTTTCTCTTCCGTTCGGCGGAACTTCTCCGTTTCAAGCGGCTGTCGTCTTCGTCGCGCGCCACACTTTTCAGGACATGAAGTGGGGGACGAAAGAGCCGATTCCGTTCCGCGATTCCGAACTCTTCATGGTGCGTCTGCGTGCGTTCGGCAAATACTCTTTCCGCGTCGCCGACCCGCAGCTTTTTGTCGGCTCAATCGTCGGCACGCGCGGGATTGTCTCAACCAACTCGATTGCAGACTTTTTGCGCGACATCATCGTCTCGCGTTTGAACGATCTGCTTGGCGAGAACTTAAAGACCGTGCTCGATCTTCCGGCCTTCTACGATGAATTGGCCGCAGGCGTAAAGGCGCGCGTCGCCGAAGATTTTGCAAAGCAGGGGCTTGAGCTGGTTGACATGCTCATCTCTGCGATCACGCCGCCTGAAGAGGTGCAGAAGAAGATCGACGAGCGCGCGTCGATGGGCGCGCTCGGAGACATGGACAAGTACATGCGCTATAAGGCCGCCGAGTCGATGCAGGATGCGGCGCGACAACCGGGCGGAGCGGCGGGTCAGGGAATGGGTCTCGGCATGGGCTTTGGTTTTGGTCAAGTGATGGCCGAAGGCATACGCGGTGCTGGCAGCGGCGGCGGTCAGCAAGGCTCTCAACAGGCACAGGGCGGTGGTGCGGGCGCTGCGCAACAGCAGGGTGCGCCGTGTCCGAAGTGTGCGACGATAAACGCGCCGGGCATAAAGTTTTGCGCCAACTGCGGAGAAAAACAGGGCGCGGCGCAAGCAGCAGGCGTTGAGTGTCCGAACTGCAAAGCACAGGCGCAGGCCGGCGCGAAGTTCTGTCCGAACTGCGGCACTTCGGTTGAGCCGAAGCCTTGTAAGAACTGCAATACGCCGATGCCGCCGGGCGCAAAATTCTGTCCGAGCTGTGGCACACAGGCTTAACAAGCTAGCAAAGAGGCAAGAATAATTCTTGCCTCTTTTTTATCGTTTTGATTCTTCACAATAATCGATGCAAAAGAAATCCTCGTACAAACTGACACGCGCGCTTGTGCTTTTGGTAGCACTCTACACGGGTTGTGGCTACGCCGCGCGCATGAGCGACAACCTTGTCGGCTCTGGCAACAGAAAAACCGAGACGCGCGACCTGAAGGATTTTACCGAGATCACCGTCAACGGCGCTTACAAGGTTGAGGTCGCATGCGGGCAGGAGGGCCGCTCGGTCGAGATTGAGGCGGACGACAATCTGCTGCCCTACATCAAGACGGACTTGCAGGGCGCGACTCTCAACATCACGCAGGAGCGCGGGTTGAGTTTTACTTCACTCCCGCGCGTCCGCATCAGCGTCCCCGACCTGAAGGTCGTCCGTACTGACGGCGCAAGCGACTTTGAGTTGGTCGGGTTGAAGAACGACGTATTCAGAATCAATGTTGACGGTGCGAGCAAGTTTCGCGCGTCGGGTGAAACGGGCACACTTGATGTTGAGCTAAATGGCGCGGCGCGCATCGACGCGAGCCAGTTGCGCGCATCGACGGTCAACGTCGAATCAAACGGTGCCGGATTGACGACCGTGCATGCGACCGAGACCTTAAACGCGACGGTCAACGGCGTGGGCAGCATCGAATATTACGGCGACCCGAAGGTCGTTAATCCAAAGGTCAACGGCATTGGCCGTGTCAGTAAAAAATAGTCGGGTCACATAACGGAAGCGATGCCTTCAAACTGCGATTACTGTCAGGGCGCGTGCGCCGATGGAGCGACGAAATGTCCGACCTGCGGAGCGCCTCTCAACGCCGCGCCGGTTGACTATCGAGTCTGCCCTTTTTGCCGCCGTCGCCTTCTCGCACTTGGAAGCCCGGCGTGCAATTACTGCGGACGCGCACTTCCCGAAAATTACGTCAAAGCCCGCGAAGCAATCTTGCGCCGCATCGACGACGCACGCACACCCGAAGAGCGCGCCGAGCTTGAGCGCGACTCAGACGATCTTTTCAAAAAGGCCCTTCGATCTCTCTTCCAGCTTGGCGACGCACGCCGCGAAAAGTAGGACGGTCGTTCACGCCTGTCTTTATCTCTCAAAAGAAAATTGTTTAAGTAGTGGTGGACAGGTAGGCGAAGGCGTGGGCGACTCGTCCTAGTGTGAAAGCGCTCGATTGAGAACCTTCAGCGCGCTCTTTAACGCCTCGTCGTTGCCTTCACGCAACGAGCGGCGCGTCGGCATGATTCTTTCATCTGGCGCAAGACCTTTGCCTTCTAATCGCGTGCCCGATTCGGTTCGATAATCCATCTCGCTGACATCGAGGATGCCGCCGTCAGGCAGCATGTGACGGCGACGTATGCCGAGCACGCATCCGCACGTCTCCTCACCGATAACGACCGTTGTGCGTCGCAACTCTCTTAACGACGCGGCAAAGACTTCGGCTGCGCTTGCCGTGCGCGCGCTTGTCAACAAAACAACCGGCCCTGCAAAACGCGCGGGCGCGTCAGCCGTCGAGAGCAGTCGTGTGCGCGTGCGCGGCTCAAGCGTCGCGCGGCCCCGCCGGTCAGTGAAGCGCCCGAGATTTTGGCCGGGCGCGAGAAACAGCGAGGCCGCGTCGGTCATTGCTTCAGCCTCGCCGCCGCCGTTTTCGCGCAGGTCGATGACGAGCGCGCGCACCGACTTCAAATCGTTCTTCAACGCGCGCGCAAGCCCCGACGCAATCTCGGGCGTGAATAGATTGAACTCGACGAGACCGATGTTTTTACTCTCTTTGCTGACGCGCAGCTCGGGCGTACGCACGACGATTGTGCGGCGCAGCACGACGGTTTTCGTCGCGCGGCCCGCGCTCATAAAGACGACTGAGATGGGTGCACCGGCAGGGCCGTCGAAGAGTTTTGCTATCGCGCGCTGTCGCATGCTCGCACGCAGGGATGTTTTTGCGCGAAGGCTCTGGTGCGGTTGCAGCTCTTGAAGAAAACGCTCGTATCGAGAAGCAATAGGCTCGCCGTCCACGCTTACAATCGCATCGCCCGCTCGCAAGCCCGCGCGCTCCGCCTCTGAATCGCGCGCGACGTCTGCGACCACGATCTCGCCATCAATCATGCGCAGACTGAGACCGACCGATGTGCGCCGCGTCTCGCGCCAGTCCGTGCCTTCGCCCGGAGCAAAAACGCGCGTGTGCGCATCATTGAGGTGCGCAAGCATTCGTCTGATGATTGAATAAAGCTCGTCCTGACCGTGAGCCTCCGTTGCCGCCTTACGATACTTTGCGCCGAGCGCGTCCCACTCAAGACCATTTAGTGATGGGTCGTAATAACGTGTGCGCACCGTCTCCCAGACTTCATCAAAAATTCGGAGTCGCCCTTCGAGCGTTGCAGCGTTGGCTCGCGTCTCAACAGTTGCCACATCTTCGCGCGCAGGTGATGCGCCCGCCGCCAAAAGCATGAGCACGACGATCAACGCATAGCGAGCGCGCCTTCTTGATTTTGAGCCGTGATAAATCATCTTGAAGAGAGAACGAGCGTGCGTGCGGCTTGGTTCAAGGCATCTTCTTCGGCGGCGCTCAGAGTTGTTTGTGCGATCTGATCAGTTCTTTGAAGGCAGGGCCGAGTCTTTTTTCGGGCTCGACGGTTTGCCGCGCGTCGCGTTGCGGGCGGCGAAAGTTGTAGCGGAGAAGGACGCGGACGGGAATGGCTGCGCCGTCGCGCATGGCCGGACGAAAGCGCAACTGCCGAACCGTGTCGATGATGGAATCATCAAGGCCGAAGCCGGCCCAGCGAACGATCTCGACCGAAGCGACATTGCCGTGCTCGTCGATGGCGACCGACGCATCGACGCTTGCTTCGGCCTCCGCTCGCGAGGCCGTTTCGGGATAAGGTGGGCGCACACGTCGAAAAGGATGCGGCGCGCGAAAAGCTTTCGCGTCGGGCGAATCTTCTTCCGGCAGATTTTCCATCTCTAAAACTTCCGCCGTCATCTCTTGTTCGCGCCGCGCAAACTCTTCTTGAGCGGCGCGCTCTACCGCAGAATGAATGGAAGAGACAATCGCAGCCATCTTCGCGGCAAGAAGTTTTTCGGCCTCAGCAGGCGTGGCGGCCTCAGCGCTCGGTCTCTGCCAGAGAAGCAGACGACCCGTGCGCGCGCTGACAAGAAAGACCGAAGAATATGCTTCGTAATAGACCGGCACGGCAGAGGATGAGCGGCGGACGGTCTGCGCGTCGCCCGTCAGATAGAAGTCGCAACCGATGGCCGCGCCGAGGTCGCGCGCCTCTTCAAGCGTCATGTTGAGAGAGCCTTTGTAACCTATTCCGCTCACAGCCGCGCGCGTCTGTGATTCATCGACGACCTCGATTGTCTCGCTTTTTGAGAGAAGAGAGCTTAACTCTTTTGACGCACGACGGCCCGTCTCGGTCTCCCCGAAATCGAGCACGGCGACGCGCACGGAGCGTGTTGCGGCGGATGCCGACACGCTGAGCGTGAACAGACAAAGCAACACCAGCGCGAAACGTAAGAGGAGCATCAGAAATTTCCAGCCAACAACAAATCTTAAGAAAAGATGTCAGTCTTCGGAATCGCGTATGAGCGAGCCTTCGTAGATGCCGGGCTCGCTGTCGGGGATGACGGTTGCGCCGACGGCCCGCTCGTAAAACGCGGTCGGGCCCGCGCCGCCGATCACGCCGTAAACATAACCCATCTCTCTGAGACCCCACAGGCTCGCAACAAGCAGCGCGCGCCCGACCCCTCGACCGCGCTCTTTGTGCGTCACACCCATCGGCCCGAAAAAGGCACGACGCGTGCATTCATGACCGGCAAACCCGATGACGCGCCGCTCACGCACCGCGAGATGTACCGAGACTGGCTTGTTTGCGTAGCCGACCGAAATCTCGTCGGCCCAGCCCGGCTCAAAATTTTCGAGAATAAATAACCGCACCGGCCCCATCTCCCACACCTGCGCGCGTCTGATTACAACGCCTGAGCCGCGCATCTCTTCGAGCGACGCTTCGAGCGACGGGAGCTTTAGCAAATTGACGAGTAGGTCGGGCATAAAGAAGCTGTTAGCTGTTAGCGATTAGCTTTCAGCCAGAAGATTGCGGGCAATGTGCTAAAAAAATGAGCATTGGCGTTTGCTACGG
>CBDUCU010000172.1:0-7569 GCA_965365725.1 uncultured bacterium
GAGTGCGACCTTGCCAAGGTCGAAGTCGCGGGTTCAAATCCCGTCTCCCGCTTTGTGGAAATGATGAATGCGGAATGATGAGTGATGAATTAGCCCTCATTCATCATTCCGCATTCCTCGTTCAGCATCGCTTTTCGGCGGCGTAGCCAAGTGGTAAGGCAGAGGTCTGCAAAACCTTTATTCGTCGGTTCGATTCCGACCGCCGCCTTCTATCTTTTCAACTTATAAGTCCCTCACAAAATAACCGAAGGCGCTTTATGTCCAAATAATATGCGCACCCCTTATGTGGGCATGAGGTCCGCTCTTTGCCTATGCGTTGTTGTTACAGGCGTAGCTATGCAAGCTCAAGCACACTGGTTTCCTGAGTCGTTCATAAAGGGCGGTCAAGTCGCCGCCGTGTTTTGAAGGCTCGAAGTGATCTGCAAATGATTGTGAGCGGGTTTTTAGGAGTCCTTGTCGAACAGCTTTGTCGTGTTATCGGTGACGCTGGGACGCTGGTATATCTCGGCGGTGTCGGTGCGCTGTTGGCTAAAGAGCGGCGCAGGGGTGAACTGCGGCGAGGCGAGCGCTGGCCTATCTCTAGTCGCATCGAGCTCTTTTTTCCTTGCAGCTTTGCCGACTGGTAAAACGTTGTCGCTAAATAGCCACGAATAGACAAACCACGCTAGCCCTGCCAGAAACGTGGTGCAGATGAGCAGCAGTGGGCCGGGCGCGTCGTCCTCGAAGGCGAGCAGTGCGCAGGCGGGCAGCAGGACGGCGCAGAAGAACATCAGCTTAGCGCCACGACGCATACCGCGACGGCGTGCAGTCATCACCGGCGCGCGTGCGATTGCAGCCCCGCCCGGCGCGAGTTCGTTGTCTGCCACGTAGGCCGCCAGCCCGGCGAGCTGAAGCCCGCATCTCGGACAGAAACGTACTTCGTCTGAAGATTGCTGACCACACTTGGGACAAAACATCTGGTTCACCTTTGGCTTGAGCGACGGCTCTGATGATCGCCGGTATAAGACAACCACATCATGCTACTATAAACCACTTTAATATACAAAGCGGCCCGACTTTGCTTTCTTTTTTTTAAGCCAGAAGACCATCTTACCGAAACCGGATGGCTAAAAATCGTTGATCGACAAGCCAGCGCCATCAATTGACCCTTCCAACAATTTACAGCAGCAGCAGAACAGCAGAGCCTCACTTTATTGAGATAATGCGCGCCCCTGATAACCGTACGCCTCAAGTATTGTCTGCCCCTCGACGCTCATCAGGAATTCAATAAAGAGCCGCGCCGCGCCTTCTTGTTTGGTCACCTTGACAACCGTAATCGTGTGCGTGATGGGCGCGTGCGCGCGTTCATCGACCATGACGAATTCGCCTTCGCCCGCGCTTACCAGTGAAAGCGGGATAAATGCTGCGTCGGCGTTTCCGGTTGCGGCGAACTGTTTCGCCTGTGCGACCGTTTGCGCATAGACAATTTTCGGCTCGACCTGCCGCCAGATGCCGAGAGATTTAAGCGTCTCGACGGCAGCGCGTCCGTAGGGGGCTGCGTCAGGTTTTGCAATTGCAATACGTTTGAAGCGTGAATCCGCAACGTCTTCGGGCAGTGCAAACCCATTTCCGCCTTTCGCCCGCCAGAGAACAAGCCGGCCTGTGGCGAAGAGGCTGCGTGTCTCGCTTTGAAGATACTTTTTTTCGATGAGAGCATCGGTGTGCTCTGCGTCTGCCGAAGCGAACAGATCGAAAGGCGCGCCGTTTTCGATCTGGTGCGCAAGGTCGCCGGTCGCTCCGTAGCTGAACGTCACACGAATCCCCGTCTTTTCAGTAAAGCGTCTGCCCATCTCGTTAAAGGCATCGGTTAAGCTTGAGGCGGCGGCCACAATGATTTCCCCGCCCTGTCGAACGTCAGACTCTTGTCTTGCGCATCCCTGCCAGTTTGCGAGCAACGCGACTATGAAGATGTTTGAAATAAGAACTCTTCTCAGCGCGTTTCCCTGTTTCTGCATGCGACGCGGCATAGCTTTGCCCTGCTTTCTGCGCGGTGATATCTTCAACGCCAAATGGAAAATGTTGATCTCTTTCCGCTCATGCTCTCAATTCGCGTGGCGTTGATCTCGACTGTCATCGTTACGTTTGTGGGCGTAGCACTCGCATATTTGCTCGCGCGTCGCAACTTTTTTGGTCGTGAAGTTGTTGACGCGCTCTTTTCGCTGCCTCTCGTTTTGCCGCCGACCGTGCTCGGTTATTACCTGCTTGTGCTTCTCGGTCGTAGTAGTCCCGTCGGTCGTTTGATTGAAAATGTCTGGGGCGGCCCGCTTGTTTTCACTTGGCAAGCCGCTGTCGTTGCCGCAGCTGTCGGCGCGCTGCCGCTTATGGTGAAGACTGCGCGTGCGAGTTTTTCATCCGTCGAGCGCGATTATGAGGATGCCGCGCGCACGCTCGGCAAGAGCGAATGGCAGGTCTTCCGCCGTGTGACGCTTCCGCTCGCTTTACGCGGCGTTACGGCTGGCGCGGCTCTCGCATTTGCACGCGCGCTCGGCGATTTCGGCGCGACGCTAATGGTTGCAGGAAACATTCCCGGCCGCACGCAGACTGCCGCCGTCGCCATCTACGACGCGACGCAATCGGGGCGCAATCAATACGCGTTGCTGCTCGTCGTCGTCCTCTCTTTGATAGCCTTTACGATTCTTTATCTGACGAATCGATTGATCGTCGCTGATAGATAAAAACTTTCTTGCCGACGAATCAACTGAGTGTTTTCTTTCTAATACCAATTTTTCTCTCAACTGTTATCGATGCTGCGCGTTCAAGTCAGGAAAAGCTTTGACGAGGCTTTCAAGGCTCGTCATGACAGCGACAAAGAAAACGCCTTCTCGCTCGACGTTGACTTTGTCGCGCCGCCGGGCGTGACCGTCCTGTTTGGCCCTTCGGGTTCGGGTAAGACAACCACTCTCAAAATAATCGCCGGATTGATCAGACCCGATGAAGGCTTGATCTCTGCTGGCGACGCGTTGTTGTTTGACTCTTCAAACAGAATCGATCTTCCCGTGCGCAAGCGTGGAGTCGGTTACGTCTTTCAAGCGCCGACCCTTTTTCCACATCTGAGCAGTTTGCAAAACGTCGAATTTGCCGTCAACGAAGGCTCGCGCCGGGAGAAGAGCGCGCGAGCCTTCGCGCTGCTTGAACAATTCGGTGTCGGGCACGTCGCCAGCCGTCTGCCGCGCCAAATCTCCGGCGGCGAAGCGCAGCGTGTGGCGCTTGCGCGCGCTCTCGCCAGTCGTCCTCTTATCCTTCTCCTTGACGAACCGCTCTCGGCGCTCGATGTTTCGACAAAAGAGTCAATCATCGAAGACCTCAAACGAGTTAACCATGAACTCCGCCTGCCTGTGCTTTATGTGACGCACAGCCGCGAAGAGGTCTTTGCGCTCGGCGAGCGTGCGCTGATCTTCGAGCGTGGCCGGATTGTTGCGCGCGGCACGCCTTCTGAGTTGTTTGCCTCGCCGTCGAGTCGGACGTTTGCGCGGCTTGCAGGGTTTGAGAATATCTTCGAGTGTGTAATCGAGCGTCTGGACGCGTCGGCGGGCACAATGATCGTCAAACTTTTAGAGCCGGGCGCGGAATCATGCAACATTGAAGTCCCGCTTGGAGGCAATACGGCAGGCGAGAGCCTGCACGTCGCGCTTCATTCCGGCGACATCCTTCTTGCTTCGGAAGAGCCGCGCGGACTCTCTGCGAGAAACGTTTTTGAGGGAATCGTGCAAAGCATCGAGGAGCGCGACGGGCAGAAGCTTGTGCGCGTGCGGAGCGGTGTTGTTTGGACGGCGAGCGTCACACGGCAGACGGCGGTGAACATGCATCTTGAGACGGGGCGGCGCGTCTGGATTGTCTTTAAGACTTTCTCCTGTCGATTGATCGACCCGCCATGAACTGCACGCGCAGCAGCAAGGCTTGCACTCGTCCTCAGCTCGTCGCTTCTAAATTGACCGGAACGTTTTCAACTGTTCGTTCCATCAAACGATCAACGACGGCATTGAGGTCGCCCGTCTCTTTGAAGACCTGCAACTGTTCGTCGGCTGAAGTTCCGCGCTCAAGAATCGTGTAGATGTGACTGATCTCGTGACGCGAGCCGAGCGGGTCAACCACGTCGTCAACAAATTGAAGCAACTCGTGGATGAGGTCGCGCACAGGCACCTCTTTTCTCTTGCCAAAGTCGATCATCTTCCCGTCGAGCCCGTAGCGCACAGCGCGCCACTTGTTCTCCTGAATAAGCATGCGACGGTAGAGACGAAATCCCAGGTTCTGGTCGATCAATTTGTCGAGCTTGGCGACGATGGCTTGAAAGAGCGCAGCGATGGCAATCGTATCGTCAACGCGCGTCGGGATGTCGCAGACGCGAAACTCCAACGTCGGGAAATGCGGATGCGGTCTTACGTCCCACCAAATCTTCTTGGGCCGGTCGATGCTGTTTGTATCGAGCAGAAGCTGGACGTAACGCTCGTAGGAAGAATAAGAATCGAAGTGATCTGGAATGTCGGTACGCGGAAACTTCTTAAAGACCTCGGAGCGGTAGGATTTGAGCCCCGTATTGATGCCGAGCCAAAAGGGCGAAGAAGTCGTCAGCGCCAAAACGTGCGGCAGAAAGTAGCGCGCAGCGTTCATGATGTGAATCTGTCGCTCGCGGTCGGGGATGCCGACGTGGACGTGCAGGCCAAAGATGAGAAGCGAGCGCGCAACCATCTGTAGCTCGTCGATGAGAAGCTGGTAATGCGGGTCGTCGTAGATGTGTTGATCCTTCCACTGCGAGATAGGGTGCGTGGAGGCGGCAATGATGGCGAGACCTTTGTTGCGCGCAAGGTGCGAGACGATTGAGCGCAGCCGCGAGATGTCGGCGCGCGCTTCTTGTATGTTTTGGCAGATGCCTGTGCCGACTTCGACCTGCGCCTGCATCATTTCCGGCTTGACCTGTTCGCCGAGAAGCATCTTGCCGTCGTCGAGGATTTCCGAGACGTGCGAAACCAGCAGACGCGTCTTCGGGTCAACGATCTGAAACTCTTCTTCAATGCCGAGCGTGTATTTGCCGTCCATCTTCAATGCCCTCCTGACGGGTCTTTTACGGATGGAAAATCATTTTTGCTCAAGCGCGCGTTCGAGAATCGCGCGGGCTTCCGCCGTCAGCCCGTGAAAGCGTATGCCGACCCCAACGCCGGGGTTGCTGTAGATGACCTCGCCGTTGACGACCACGTCTCCTTCTGCGAAAGGAATGCGGATGGCGAGAAGCGCGCCTTCGGGGATTTCCGTCTGCGTGTTCATATAAAGCCCGCCGGTACTAATGTCTTTCGTGCCGGCCACCCCGGTTAAATCATTTCCCTCAAAGAAGACATCGACGATGAGGCGGGAACGCTCGTGTTGTCGCCGCTCGTCCGCCTGACTGTTGATGAAGTCCATGCCTGTCATTCCTTCGCACTGATGATAAAGGTCGGAACCATTCCGCCGCCCGATGAAACGTTTGCCAGCTCGGTGGCGGAAAGGCGCGTAAAGGCCGACCCGACCCTGCCGTTAAAAAGAAGCGGGTCGAGATCGACCAACTGTTCGGAGAAAACGACCGAGCCGTCCTCCATCAGCGCGGGAAAAGTTTCGCGCGCTGTGCGGACGCGCTCCTGCACAATGTAGTCGCCGTCCTTCAAAGCGTAATCGAGCGCCGCGTCCCATGCCGGTGCCGACTCGTTCCAGCCGATATAGATGCCGTGCCCGCCATAGTCGTCGTTTGGTTTGAGCACAAGGCGGTCGCGATTGGCGCGGATAAAATCGAGCAGGTCTATCTGCACGCCTTGCCTTTGAGTTTTTTCTGCGCGAACGCGGCGCGTCCAGGGAACATGAGCGGCAATCGCCGCTCGCTCGTCTTCGTTAAAGAGCTGTGCGTAGCGTTCGCTCGTCAGCACGGCAAACAGAGCCTTCTTGTGTATGAGCTTCGAGCGAAAGCTATTGACCATGCAGACGGCGCGTGCGCGATACGCATCGAGAAGCGCCCGTGCTTCATTGATGATCGGCAGATACTCGTTGACGAGCAGACGTTTATAGACGATGTCGATCTCGAAATCGCCGCAATGCAAACGCCGCCCATCAAACTCCAGCTCGTCGGGCGAGCAGATGATTGAAGGATATCCTTCCGACTCGAAATACTCTTTGAAAAGCTCAAACTCTTTCTGCGTCGGCAGACCCTTGAGGTCAACGATGGCGATGCGCGGGGCGTGTTCGGGTTTGCGACCGAGATATTCTTGATATGCTTCGAGAAGCGCGTCGAGCATCAGGCGGCGGCCAAAGAACATGCGCAGATTGTAACGCTCGGAAAAACGCTTCATCGCCGGAAGCGACGAAAAGATTTCGTAGGCCGCATCGGCGTAAGCAATCCCGGCTGGACTTTCGCCGTTTAGCTCGACAAAGCTGTAGCTGTCTTCAGTGAGAAATGAATCGAGGCGTGCGGTCGGCGAAACGGCTGCGTAACCGGGATCGATCGAGACAAGATCGCGCTCCACGTCGTTGAGATTCAATTCATCCACGACGCTTTCGTCTTCGACTGCCGCGTCTTTGACCTTCTGAATCGCCGACCAGACGGTCTCGCATATTCGCGTGACGCGGGCAAAGTCTTCTTCGGTGACGAAATGTGGGCGCAGGTAGGGCGAAAGCCTGCGACCGCCGAAGATCAGTTTGGCGCGTTCGAGACCTTCGTCAAGCACGCGATGAGACGACTCGGCGCTCCCCTCTTCTTCGAGGAGCCGATGATAATATTCGACGGCTTCTTGCAGCATAGAACTGAAATTCAGCCGATCTTCTTCCGTAAAATAAACTTCTGGAGCGCGAGCAAGATTATCACAAAAAATCATCCAGCGCGCCCCTCTCAAAGCTTTGAACGAATCAAAATAGTAATTGAGTTTTGCAAACGATAACAGGAATGGCCGACTGCAACCCGCATTTATCACGCCCGAGCGGGCCAGTTAATTACTTGTGCGGGGGCTGCTGAAGTTTAGCGGTTGAAATCTCCATTTTGATCGGGAGATCGATTTGTTGTTAACTAACATCGAATGAGTTCATGGACGGCACAGGATGCGGAGTTTGAGAGACGAGTCCGCGAGAGTTTCTCGCGGCAGAAAGCCATGCAGTTGATCGGTGCAAGCTTCAGGCGCATCGAACCCGGCGCGGTCGATATTGCATTTAGCTTTCGAGAAGACCTGACGCAGCAAAACGGTTACATACACGCGGGCATTCTGACGACGGTGGCCGACAGCGCGTGCGGATACGCGGCTTATACGTTGATGCCAGCGGGCTCGGAGGTGCTCAGCGTCGAGTTCAAAGTCAATCTGTTGCGTCCGGCTGAAGGCGAGGAGTTTGTGGCGGAGGCAAGAGTTATCAAAGCAGGCAGGACGTTGACGGTAACGAGATGCGATGTTTATGCGAGGCTCGGCACACAGGCAAAAATGGTGGCAACGATGCTGGCAACAATGATCCGCAGATGAAAGGCCGTGTCTCGCTCTTATTATCGATCTGCTCCAGAGCGCAGACATCAAATCATTGCTGTTGGTTTTC
>CBDUCU010000173.1:0-7563 GCA_965365725.1 uncultured bacterium
GCGACCTGACCTTTTCGGGGATGAAGGCCGTCACCGAGTCCGACGCTTTGAAGGCGTTCCGCGAAGGACGCGTCGGCGTGTCAAAAGAGGCGACCTACGACCCCGTCAAGATCAAGGCCGCCGAGCGCACGATCAAAGAGCTTTTGGCCGCGCGCGGCTACCCGAACGCAACCATCAACACCGAAGTCGAAGAAGTCTCCGCGCAATCGGTCGCCGTTGATTTCAAGATCGAGCAGGGCGAGCGCGTGCGCGTCGTCGAAATCGAGTTTGAGGGAAATCAAATCTTTTCGGACGGCGAGCTGCGCGGAGCGATGCAGCTTGTCAAAGAGGCCGGTCTTATCTCGCGCATCAAGGGTCAGGACATCCTCGACACCAGAAAGCTCGAATATGATCTCGGCTTTAACGTCACAAACTACATGCGCTCGAAGGGGTATTTGCAGGCGCGCACGCTTGAGCCGCGCATCGAAGACGTTGGGCGCAAGCGCACGGGCTTTCCGATCCTTCCGCTTCCCATCATCTCTTCGACCGACGACGCGCTGAGAATCGTCGTTCCCGTCAACGAAGGGAAAATTTTTCGCGTCGGCGAAGTCAAGGTCGATGGCAATTCGATCATCGACGAATCGATCATCCGCGCCATCCTCGGACTTAAAACAGGCGATATTGCCAACGGCCAGCGTCTCTTCAAGGCGCTTCAGGAAGATTTGAAACGCGCCTACGGACGAGCGGGCTTCATCCAGTATGACTACGACGTGAGCCCTTCGTTCCGCGACAACGCGCAGAACCCGAAAGAGGGCATCGCCGATTTTGAGATCACGATTACCGAAGGCAAACAGTTTACGCTGCGCCGTCTCGAGTTTTTGGGCAACACCTTTACGCGCGACAACGTTCTGCGGCGCGAAGTGATTCTGTCTGAGGGCGACATCTACGATCAGTCGTTGATGGAATTCTCCGTGCTCAAGCTCAACCAGACGGGCTACTTCGACCCCATCGACGACAAGAAAGACCTCGACATCCGCACCGACGAAGAACAGGGGCTTGTCGATGTCAACGTCAAAGTGGCCGAGCGCGGGCGGCAGCAGATCTCCTTTAACGGTGGCTTGGCCGGCGCAGCAGGATCGTTTTTCGGTTTCGATTATTCGACCAACAACCTGCTCGGGCGCGGCGAGAGCCTTTCGTTTCAGGTCGCGTTCGGCAACCGGCAGCGTTCGTTTCTCTTCTCGTTTACAGAGCCTTACATCAAGGATCGCCCCATCTCGGTCGGCTTTACGCTCTTTACCGAGTCGAGAAAGTTTTTCGGCGAAGGCACGTTTCTTTCGACAAACGTCGAGGCCATTTCAGGGGCTTCCGGCTCGATTCTCGACTTCCTTAATGTCGGCGAAGAAAACCTCTTTACGCAGAAATCGACGGGCGCATCGGTCTTTGCCTCAGCCCCGCTCTCAGAATTCTACAATCGCCGCAGTCCTTTCTCGCGCGCCTCGCGAATCGGTCTCTCGTATTCAATCGCACAATCGAGCGTGGAAGATCCGCCGGTCAACACTGAAGGTGATTCAACGCGCATCATCCCGCGCATCTTTACGCAGCCGAACATTCTGACGAGCCGTGTCACGCCGACCTTCGTCTATGACACGCGCAACGGCTCGATCGACCCGACGCAGGGACGACAGCTGACGGCCTCGCTCGGATTTGCGGGCTTGGGCGGCGACGTGCGTACCTATCAACCTTCGGTCTCCTACATGCAGTTTATCCCCGTGCGTCGCAAACGCTCGGAGAACCCTGAGGTCTTTGGCTTCCGACTTGTCGCCGGTCATGTCGCAAGCTTTGCCAAAAGCGCGCAGGTCAGACTGGCCGAGCAAAGCTCGCTCTCATTCGTCAACGGCGTGCCCGTCTTCGAGCGCTACTTTCTTGGCGACGAGTTTACGATTCGTGGCTACGACGTGCGCTCGATCAGCCCGCTTGTCAGGCTCGATATCTTCGCCTCGTCGCAAAACGTCGTCGTCGCCACGAATCCGACGGGAAATGCAACGGCGCTGACGACAATCCCGACGACTTTGCGCGACCAGCTTATTGCGCTCGGCACGTTCACAGGCCCAACGGGGAACAACCCGCTTGAATTGCCGCAGCGCGACGCGCGTTTCCTCGGCGGCGATACGCAACTGCTCGGCAACTTCGAGTATCGCATCCCCATCTTTGGCCGGACGGTCGGCTTTGCGCTATTTGCAGACGTAGGCTCGGTCTTTAACCTGCGCACCAAAGATGATCAAGTCTTTTCGACCGAGTTTTTGGCCGATGATCCGTTTATCCGGACGCTCGGCGCGTCGGGTTTGAGCGAGTTTGTCGTGCGCAACAACCCGCAGCTTGCGCTCGCGCCCTTAAATCCGTTGACTCTTGCTCCGCGCGGACTTCTTTTGCGCGACAATCGTCTGGTCACACGCGAAGAGTTTTCAAACGCGCTGCGCGTCGGCCCGACAGACCCTCTGACGGGTTTGCCCTTCGGTTTTCAGGAAATTTTCCTGCGCGGGCAGGTGCAGCAAAACACTGTGGCGCGCATCTCAGAAAGTCTTTTTTCAAAATTTGGTGACTTCCGATCCAGCGTCGGAGGCGAGGTTCGCATCCAACTGCCTGTCGTCAACGTCCCATTCCGATTGATCTACGCATACAATCCGAATGCGCGTAACGACGAAGTGCCGGGAATTCCGGGACTCGTCATCCGGGACAAAAAGAGCCAGTTCCGATTTAGCATCGGGCGGACTTTCTAACCCTTTTCGTATTAAACTTGTGGGACTTCAAAAGAAGACCTCTTTGGATTTACCGAGAAAAGTGTTGATTCCCTTTTCCATGACAGCTAAGGAGCAGTACGAAAGACAATGAGACTGAACAGAAGCATCACCGCCGCATTTTTCCTGACCGCATTTTTAGCCGTCTCCGTCGCGGCGCAGCAGACACCGGCCCGACCCGCCGCCGCAACGGCGCGACCGTCCGGGCCTGCCGCCACAGCGCCCGCAACAACAAATGCGGCAGCTCCCGGCGCAATGCAGATCGCCGTCATCGATATTCAATCTTTCGGCGACCAGAAGGCCGGGATTGCGCGTCTCTTAAACGCCTACTCGACGCTTGAGCGCGAGTTCAAACCGCGTCAGGACGAGCTGCGCACGCTGCGCACTCGCTACGAGACGGCGGGCAAAGAGTATGAAAACCTTCAGAAGGGCGGCCCGGCTGTCTCTGCCGATTCGCTCGCAAAGAAGGTCGATGAGATGCAGAACCTCGAAAAAGAGATCAAGCGCAAGCAGGAAGATGCGCAGCAGGCTCTTGAGCGGCGCGAGGCCGAATTAACGCAACCCGTCTGGGACGACATCAACAACGCGTTGCGCGCCTTTGCCTCGCAGCGCGGCATCTCCATCATCCTTGAGAAGAGCAAGCTCGGCGGCAACGGTCTCGTCTTCTTCGTCAACGATTCGATGGACATCACGCGCGCCTTCGTCGCCGAATACAACCAGCGCAATCCGGCTACCGCCTCGGCTGCGCCGGGCACGCGTTAAAGCATGAAAGCTGCCAATCATTAGTCGCAAATCGTGAATTGTGGTTGAGCGGTCGCCCGGCTTGAATGATTTGAGTCGTGGCGACCACTCAACCCTTTCTTTTTTTTGATTGGCGATTGACGATTCAAAGACTATGGATATTCCGCTCGACTCGGTTGCCATCCAGCGCATTCTGCCGCACCGTTATCCCTTCCTGCTCGTTGACCGCATCGTCGAATTCATCCCCGGTGAAAAAATTGTCGGCATCAAACAGGTGACGATGGGCGACCATTTTTTTCAGGGCCACTTCCCCGAAGCGCCCGTCATGCCCGGCGTGCTTATCATCGAGGCGCTCGCGCAGGTCGGGGCCGTTTATGTGCTCGGACAGATGGAAGCACGCTCGGACAAACTCGTCCTTTTTAGCGGCATCGACGGCGCACGCTTTCGTCGCCCGGTCGTTCCCGGCGATACCTTGCGTTTAGAAGTGACGCCCATGCGTTTGGGCAGTCGCGTCCAGAAGATGCACGGGCTTGCCACCGTCGACGGGCAGACGGCTGCCGAAGCCGAGATCATGAGCGTCGTGGCCGACCGCACAAGCGTCAAATGAAAGGCAAAAGGAAAAAGGTAAAAGGCAAAAGTAGGAAAGCGATTACCGAATAACGCATCGCTTGGCCTTCTCATTTTTGCCTTTTACCTTTTTCCTTTTTACTTGAATGATGATTCATCCGACAGCAGTTGTGAGTCCGAAGGCCGAAGTTGCAGACGACGCTTTCGTCGGGCCTTACTGCATTGTCGGCGAAGAGGTGCGCTTGGACGCGCGCGTGCGGCTCGAATCGCATGTTGTGGTGGACGGACGGACTACCGTTGGCGAAGAGACGCATGTTTTCCCCTTCGTCTCAATCGGGCTGGCCTCGCAGGATTTGAAGTATCGCGGCGAGCCTTCGGAGACAAAGATCGGGCGGCGCTGCTCGATACGCGAGTTTGTCACCATTCATCGAGGCACGCAGGGCGGCGGGATGTTGACCTCGGTCGGCGACGATTGTCTCATCATGGCACAGGCACACGTCGCACATGATTGCATCGTCGGCAATCGTGTCATCATGGCAAATGCCGCGACGCTTGCCGGACATGTCGCCGTCGAAGACGGAGCAAACATCGGAGCCTATTCGGGTGTGCATCAGTTTTGCCGCGTCGGGCGCGAGGCTTACGTCGGTGGATATTCGGTCGTCGTCAAAGACGCGATGCCGTTTGCGCTCACAGTCGGCAATCACGCCAAGTGCTACGGCCTCAACACGGTCGGCATGCGTCGTCGCAAATACCCGACAGAGACAACCAGCGCACTTCACCGCGCCTTTCATCTTCTGCTCTCGGCTAAGCTCAACACGACACAAGCCGTTCAACGCATCCGCGAAGAAATCAATGGCGTTACCGAAGTCGATCAACTCCTCCACTTTATCGAAACATCAGAGCGCGGAGTCGTCAAATAACGACGCGTTAATCCTCAATCGTGAACCGTAAACTGAAGTAAGGCAGTTTCGATTCACGATTTGCGATCTACGATTTACGAACAAATGCGTTACGGACTGATCGCCGGCAACGGCAAGTTTCCATTTCTGGTCGTCGAGGGCGCGCGGCGCGCGGGCGCAGAGTTGTCCGTCGTGGCGATACGCGAAGAGACCGATCCTTTGATTGAGCGCGTGGCGGAGCGCGTCCAGTGGGTCGGCATCGGGCAGCTTGGCCGGATGATTCGCTTCTTCAAGCGCGAGGGCGTGGAAAAAGCAATCATGGCGGGACAGGTCAAGCACGTCCAGATTTTTAGCGGGTCGCTGCCCGACATGCGTATGCTCAAGATGCTGATGCGTCTGCCGCGCCGAAACACCGACGCATTGATCGGCGGCGTAGCAGATGAGCTGGCGAGCGAAGGCATCGAGCTGATCGATTCGACCTATTTTCTGCAAGACAATCTGCCGCGCGAAGGCGTGCTCACGCGCCGCGCCCCTTCGGCGGGCGAGCGCAGCGACATCGAATACGGTCTTGAGGTTGCACAGGAAATTGCGCGGCTCGATCTGGGACAGACAATCGTCGTTCGCGCGCGCGCCTGCGTCGCCATCGAAGCGATGGAAGGAACTGATGCGGTGATTCGTCGCGCGGGACAACTGGCGCGCGGTCGCCTCACGGTCGTCAAAGTAGCCAAGCCCGCGCAGGACATGCGCTTTGATGTGCCGGTCGTCGGCGTGCCGACCGTTCAGACGATGATTGAAGCGGGCGCGACCTGTCTGAGCGTCACCGCCCGAAAGACGCTTCTCTTCGACCGCGAAGAGATGCTCGCGCTTGCCGACCGCAACCGCATCACGGTTGTTGCCACAAAGCAGAACTGATTTGCCGGAATAGGTTGCGATAGCAGGAAATAGAAGATGCGCCTTCATTCAACTGTGAATGAAGGCGCATCTTCTATTTCCTTGCATGTGCGAGTAAGAAGCACACGCGCGCTGGCTAATGTTAGTTGCTCGCTGCGGCTTGCGAAGCGGCTTTGGGGTCGAAGGGCGTTTCAATAAAGGATTTGGCGACGCGTTGCGCATTGTCGTAATCGATCCCTGATTCGACGGCCTGTTTGTATTCGTGGACGGCGCGCGCGCGGTCGCCCTGCGCGTCGTAAGCGTTGCCGCGTTTGATTCGCGCCCAGGCCGCGATCCATGAGGGACGAAGGTTTCCGTCAACCGCTGCTTGAAAGTTGTCGAGCGCCTGTTGATAGTTGCGCTGTTCGAGATAGATGAGGCCGAGATTGTAGTAAATCCATGAGCTTGATTTATCGAGCTTCAAGGCTTCTTCCAGTTGACGCTGCGCCTCAAGGTATTGACCTTCACGAAACAGCTCGATGCCGCGACGCGCGACGATTGAAACGCGCAATTCATCCGACGTGCGCAAGACTTTGTAACTGGGATCGACAATTACCTCCAGAGGCTTGCCCTTCGATTCGAGGTCGAAGTCTTCGCTTCGGTCGATAATCATCAGATTGGTCATCGCGTCGTCGCCTTCGGCGCGCAGCTGCACGTCGATGGGCATCCGCAGATTCTCAAAATTCTGTTTGACAGTTCCGCGCGCCCTGAATTTGCCTTCGCGCGTGCGTATGATTTGATAGTCAACCGCAAACTCCGGCACACCTGTCGATTCAACCCAGCGCGCGAAGAAGTAGCGCATCGGCGTGCCGACCACTTCAGTCGTCAACCGCTCAAAATCGTCAATCGAAGGATTTTTGCCGCGAAACTGACCGTAGAAACGGCGCAGCAGCTCGTCAAATTTCTGCTGTCCGATGGTTTCGCGCAGCATGCGAAAAACCATCGCGCCCTTGTAATAGATGATCGCTTGATAAGCGGCGGATTGATCGTCGAGCGTCGAGGGCGCGCGAAGAATCGAGGCCGATTGCTCGAACATCAAAGCGCGCTCCATCATATCGCGCTGTGCGGCTTCAAGCTGCGCGCCCGACAGCCGCGTTTCGCGCAACGCATACGCGCTCCACTCGGCAAGCCCCTGCGAGAGCCACACATCGTCAAAAGATTTCAGCCCGACGGAATGTCCCCACCACTGAAAAGCCGTCTCGCGCTCGACCCGATCCTCAAGCGTCATCTGACGCGACGGCTGGAAAAATCTCTCGGAGAGAAACTGCACACCGTGTGCGGCGTAAGCGTCAAGACTCGCGTCGTCAATTTGTGCGACGACAAAGCGCGTCCCGAAGGCGGGTTGCCCGTATTGTCGCGAATAGAATTGAAGCGCGTTGCCGATTGTCTGGCCGTAAGATTCGATAAAGCTCTCGCTTCCCGGACGGACGTAGAAGTTGATCTCAAACGCCCCCATGCGGAGCGTGCGCGCGACGTAGCGTCCGGCGGCGAAATTGCCGATGAGCGCGGGCTGGCGCGTCACAAAACGAAAGCGTCGCAAGCCGGCATTATTGTTGGCAGTGCTGCGCGTCGACGTAGCGCTTGCGCTCGCCGACATACGAAGCGGCGGTTCATTTGAAAGCTGCGTCGTCGGCTCGTCGCTTGCGCCCGCC
>CBDUCU010000174.1:0-7554 GCA_965365725.1 uncultured bacterium
CCGCCGTACGGAAGTGATTTGGGGCATGGCGGATTTCCGTCGTCGCTTTAGCCGCGACCCGGAAGCGTTATGGCTTCCCGAAACGGCCTGCAACAACGACGTGCTTGAAACGCTGATTGAAGCGGGCCTTAAATTCGTCATCCTCTCGCCATATCAAGCGGCGCGCGCGCGCAAAGTAGGAACGAAGACCTGGGTTGACGTATCAGAGGGGCGCATCAATCCGTCTCTCCCTTACAAATACCTTCATCGAGACGGGTCGGGACGTTCAATCGCAATCTTTTTCTATGACGGACTTGTCTCGCGCGCGATTGCTTTTGAGCGTTTGTTGTCTTCAAGCCACACTCTCGTTCAGAGACTTCAACACGGCGCTGTCGCGGGGCCTTTCGTCAATGTGGCGACCGACGGCGAATCTTATGGTCATCATTACAAGTTCGGCGACCGGTGTCTCGCCTACGCGCTAGAAGTGGTTGCACCCGCACACGGGCTGCGCGTAACAAATTACGGCGAGGTTCTCGAAGAGAACGTGCCTGAATGGGAGATTGAAATCGGCATGGGGCCGGAGGGCGAAGGCACGGCCTGGAGTTGCGCGCACGGCGTGGGTCGCTGGACGCGCGATTGCGGCTGCTGCGCCGGAACGCATGCGGGCTGGAATCAGATTTGGCGCAAACCTTTGCGCGCGGCTCTCAATTTTTTGCGTGACGATGCGGCGCGGAAATTTGAGGAGGCAGGAGCACCCCTCTTCCGAGATGCGTGGGCGGCGCGCGATGGGTATGCCGAGTTGTTTGTTGACGAGAAGGCTTCGCAGCAATCTTTCTTTGACAGGTATTCGATTCGTAAGTTGGGAGATGCTGAACAAGCGCGCGCGCTTAAGCTGCTTGAAATGCAGCGTGCCGCGCTGGCGATGTTTACAAGCTGCGGGTGGTTCTTTGCCGATGTGGCGGGCATCGAGGGCTTGCAGGTTTTGCGACACGCCGGGCGCGTCGTCGAGTTGATGGACGAAATCGAGCTTGAGCCGCCGCTCGCAGAGTTTCTGGAAATCCTTTCTGAAGCCCGGAGCAACATACGCGCCGAAGGCAACGGTGCAGACATCTTTTTGCGAACGGTTGCGAAGGCGCGCGCTGAGACGAATGTTTCATTTGTGCAGGCTGCGGATGCGGCCAATGAGTCTGCCAATGAGTCTGACGAGAGACATGCTCGCTGCTTATCACCGACGCGTGCGTCCACAGTTTGTGAAGAAACATTAAAGGAATCATTGGAGCGCGCGATTGTGAATCCTACTTCTCGGAACTGTGCGGCGGCGCTGACGACGCTTGAACTCGCGCGCCGACTCGGCATCGATCTCAACACCGAGCCTGCGCAGGAGATGATTTACGAAGCATTAAAAAATTCTCTGCTTGCCTCGAACGAGAATTTACGCGAGCTTGCCGAAGCTCTGGGACTCTCGCCTGCACTTTTCGCAGACGAAAGCGTTGATGAAATCGCAAACAAAGCCGAGTTGGATAATGGCGTTCAAGTCGAATCATCACGTCTTGAGACTGAATCGCGCGCATAATTTGAGCATAAAGATTTCTCTCCTTTTCTCTTATACCTCTCTGTGCTTACCGTGTTAGAAAGTTGCGTTCTCAAGGGGTGAACGCAGCCGCAGAGAGTAGAGAGCAACCGCGCGTCTGCTTTTTATCAACTTCGTTTGTGCGCAATGGATTTAATTTCCTCATGACTGAAAAGAAAAAGGCGACACAGCAAAAAAGATCAGTTGCGAGCGCGAAATCTTTTATTACCAGACCGCTCACAAAGCCGACAGTTTCAAATACAGAGCTGCAACGACTCGTCTCTCTGCTTGCCCCGAGCCCGCACTCGATTCTCGGCGCGCACCCAACGCCCGAAGGAATCATTATCCGCGCCTTTCGTCCCGAAGCCGAGAGAATCGAAATTGTCGTCAAAGGCGTGCGCAAATCATTCGAGATGTCGAGAACGCACGCCGCCGGATTTTTTGAGTTGATGTTTGAGGGCTTGACTGAAATATTTGCGTATCAGTTTCGCGTTCACTATGCGGGCGGAAACATCTTTACGCTGCGCGACCCATACATCTTTCTTCCGACAATCGGGCAGATCGACGAGCATCTTTTCGGCGAGGGGCGGCACGAATGCATCTACGAAAAACTGGGCTCTCATCTCCAAACTTATGGTCAAGTGACGGGCGTTTCATTCGCCGTCTGGGCACCGGGTGCGGGCGGCGTAAGCGTCGTCGGCGACTTCAACAACTGGGACGGACGCATTCATCAAATGCGACGGCTCGGTGTCTCAGGCATCTGGGAGATTTTTATTCCCGACATAGCAGCCGGCACAGCCTACAAGTTTGAGATTCACAATCGCGGCGCAGCCCCTCTTCTCAAGGCCGATCCTTACGCGCAATATTCAGAAGTTCCGCCCGGCACTTCTTCAATCGTCTTCGAGTCAAAATACAAATTCAAAGATCAGAAGTGGATGAAGAAGCGCGCGACGGCTGACCATCATCGTCGCCCTCTTTCGATTTACGAAGTGCATCTCGGCTCTTGGCGACGCGTCATAGAGGAGAACAACCGCTCCTTCACATATCGCGAGACCGCGCCTGCGCTCGCCGACTATTGCGAGGAGATGGGCTTTACGCACGTCGAGTTTTTGCCGATCAAGGGTCATCCTTACGGCGGATCGTGGGGCTATCAGGTTACGTCCTACTTTGCGCCGACGGCGCGCTACGGCGACCCGGACGATTTTCGTTATCTGGTCGATTATCTTCATCAACGCGGCATCGGCGTGATAATGGATTGGGTTCCCGCACACTTTCCAAAAGACGCCTGGGCGCTGGGTCGCTTTGACGGAACGGCTTTGTACGAGCATCTCGACCCGCGTCTCGGCGAGCATCCGGATTGGGGAACTTTTATCTTCAATTATAGCCGCAACGAGGTGAGAAATTTTCTTTTAGCGAGCGCGCTCTTTTGGATCAACGAGTGTCACGTTGACGGCCTGCGCGTCGATGCGGTCGCCTCGATGCTCTATCTCGACTACAGCCGGAGCGAAGGGCGTTGGGTTCCGAACAAATTTGGCGGGCGTGAAAACCTAGAGGCGATAAGCTTAATCCGCGACCTCAACGAAACCGTTCACAGAAATCATCCGGGCGTGTTGATGATTGCGGAAGAGTCAACCTCCTGGCCGCTCGTCAGCCGGGGCGTGAGTGAAGGCGGGCTTGGCTTTGATTACAAGTGGAACATGGGATGGATGCACGACACGCTCGAATATTTTAAGAAAGACCCTCTGCATCGTCGCTACTTTCACAACAACCTCACCTTCGGCATCGTCTATGCCTGGAGCGAGAATTTTATCCTCTCTTTCTCGCACGACGAGGTTGTTCATCTCAAGGGGTCGATGCTTAACAAGATGTTCGGCGGGCCTGCTTTGAAGTTTGCCAATCTGCGCGCGCTCTATGCTTATCAATGGGCGCATCCGGGTAAGAAACTGCTCTTTATGGGCGGCGAGATCGGGCAGTGGCGCGAATGGAACGCCGACGGCAGCATCGATTGGCACTTGCTCGATGATCCATCTCACGAGGGAATCAGACGACTTGTGCGTGAGTTGAATCGTCTGCTCCAAAAGCATCCCGCGCTTCATCAAGGCGATGTGACACCCGACGGCTTCCTTTGGCTCGATGTTGACGGCGCGCCCGAAAACATACTTGCCTTTGCGCGCATCTCCCCTCCCCATAAAGAGATGATTGTTTGCGTCTGCAACCTTGCCCCCGTCGTGCGCAAAGGCTATCGGCTGCCGCTTGAACGTGCTGGCCGCTACACGCTTTTACTTAACACGGACGCGGCAGAGTTCGGCGGCAACGCTGCTAATTTCACCGAAGCTTTCGAGGCTGAAGCGGCGCTTTGGCGCGGCAGACAATTCTCCGCGCTCATCGACCTTCCGCCGCTCTCGACTCTTTGGTTCGTCGCCCCGCCACACGTTGAGAACGACGACAATCAATGAGCCGCTCCGCCCGTCTGCATGCAGAGAGAGAGCCTCTCATCATTGCGCACAGGGGCGCGTCTGCCGATGCGCCCGAAAACACTCTCGCCGCTTTCAAGCTGGCATTTGAACAGGGCGCTGACGGCATCGAGTTTGACGTGCGACTCGCGCGCGACCTCGTCCCCGTCTGTATCCACGATGCCACGCTCGAACGCACAGCACGCCGCGCCGGACTTGTCTCTGCATTTACGTCTGACGAGCTAAGCAAAATCGATGTCGGCTCATGGTTGAGCGCGACTTCAAAACGCGACTCGCACGTTCCTTTCTATCAAGAGGCAGTTCCGACGCTTTCGCAAGTTTTTGAGCTAACGGCCACGCGCGCAAAGGCACTCTACGTCGAGATGAAATTTGAGCGCGGGGAAGACTGCCGTCGGCTCGCGGAAAAGGTCTCGGACGAGATAAAAAGTTTCCGACTTGAAGATTGCGCCGTCGTCGAGAGTTTCAATCTTGAATCCATCCGTTACATCAAGCAAATCGCGCCGGAGTTGCGCACCGCAGCCCTTTTTGAGCGCGCGTTGATAAAACCTCTGGCATCGCGAAAATGGATTCTTGAGCGCGCGCTCGAAGCTCGCGCGGATGAGCTTGCGCTTCATCACAGTCTTGCTTCGTCGGCTCTGATCGAAGCGGCACGCGCCATTGGATTGCCCTCGATAGTCTGGACGGTTGACGCGGCTTCATGGGTGGACAAAGCATGCGCGCTCGGCCTGCGCGCTCTGATCACAAATCGACCGGCACAGATGCGCGCTCGGCTCGACGCTTTACGCACCGGGTAAACGATTCGCTTTTACCATCACTGCCAGCAAGTTTCATGAACAAGGCCGACAGCACAAAAGAAAATATCTATGTGAGTCCGCAGCGATTCGTCGCCCGGCACCGACACGCCCGTCGTACTCACATATATTTTGAGGCGAGCCAAGATTTTATTCTTCTTTTTCTGCTCGACGGCTCGCTTAAATGGAGCGCACCCGAAGAGACTAATTCTGTAAAGACCGCGACACGCGGTGACATTCTTTTCTTCTCCCCGGGTACAGTCTGCAACTTAACAGAAGCTCGGCTCTCAAATTTTCTTCTACTGACGATCTCCCCGACCTTGATGCTCGACTGTGCTGCACGCTCGCGCCTGACGCGCGGCGACGCTTCAATCAGCTTTCTCCACCAGCTCACACGCGATGAAAAGCTTTTGCGGCTGGCACGCGACCTCGTTGAAGAGCTTCAAGAAGATTCAGCCGGACGCGAGCTTGTGATTGAATCCCTTATCGAGCAGACGCTTGTTTACGTTTTGCGTCGTCATGCCAACATCCAGCAGCAGGTCGGGCTTGAGCTTTCTCGCGCCGGCCTTGTTGATCGACGCATCCGTCGCGCCGTCGAACTGATGCACGCGCAGCTTGAGCGCGAGCTACAGCTCGACGAACTAGCTGCCTCCGCACATCTTTCGCCCTTTCACTTTGCGCGTCTCTTCAAAAAACTGACAGGCGCAACCCCGCATTCATATCTCGCTGCCTTGCGACTCGCACGCGCGCAGGATCTTTTGGCGGAAACCGATTATTCGATTACCGAGATCGGCGCGCGCGTCGGTTATGCCAGCTCAAGCCACTTCTCAAAAGCCTTTCGTCAAGCCACCGGCCTCACGCCAAGCGCTTTTCGCAAAGCCCTCATCCGACCCTGATACAACTCTAAACAATGAAGCGTAATTGCAAACCCTTGTCTCTCTGCGCTCAAAAAAAATTATGCAAGACTGTTGGAAACGGTTCGTTCATTGAACGTGAAAGAGAAGCATGAGGGTCGTTGCCTTCTTCTCTTTGCATTTGTTGTTGCTGTTTTTCGGTCTTACATCAATGCCTCGGAACTTTTTAGACGGCACGACTGTCAAACAAAAAGGCTGGTCGCGCAACCACGATTTCGGAATGAGAAAGGAATTTACAATGAAAAGATTCTCTCTCCGCTTGACCGTCGCACTTCTGACGTTTGTCATCGGCCTCTCAACCAGCGCTGCTTTTATCGCTGCTAAAACTCTGCGACCTGAAGATGTTCCCGCACCGCCCATTACGGACGCGCCGCATGGTCAAAAGCGTTCGGGGCCGACGCTCGAAATGGTCTTTGTGCTCGATACGACCGGCTCAATGGGCGGGCTGCTCGAAGGCGCGAAGCAGAGAATCTGGGGCATCGTCAATGAAGTGATGCAAAACTCTTCTCGCCCTTCAGTCCGCATTGGCCTCGTCGCTTACCGTGATCGCGGCGACGCTTACGTCACACAGGTTCTCCCGCTCACAGACGATCTCGATCAGGTCTATACGACGCTCATGGACTATCGCGCCGACGGCGGCGGCGACACGCCTGAAAACGTCCGTCGCGCGCTCGACGACGGTGTCAACCGCGCTGGTTGGTCAAAACCCTCTTCACAGCTCGCGCAGATTCTCTTTCTCGTCGGCGACGCTCCGCCGCACAACGACTATCAGGACGAGCCTGACGTGCTGACGACGGTTGCCGCAGCCGTCAAGCGCAACATGATCGTCAATACGATTCAATGTGGAAACATTTCCGGGACGGCGGAAGTGTGGCAACAGGTTGCGCGTCGCGGCGAGGGACAATATTTCTCCATCGCGCAGGACGGCGGAGTCGTCGCCATCGCATCGCCTTATGATGCACGCCTCTCCGAACTCGGCAACAAGCTCGGCGCGACCTACATGGCCTACGGCGGTGGTGCGGGAGAGAAAGGCAAAGAGTACCGCGACCGACGCGAGGCAGTGCAGGCGGTAGCTGAAACAAAGGTCGTCGCTCAGGCAGCCGCGCCCGCCGCCGCCGACCGCGCCATCAACAAGGCTCTCAACATGCGCGCTTACGTTGGCGACCTGTTGCAGGATTTGGAGAACGGCTCAGTCAAGCTTGATGCGGTAAAGACCGAAGACCTGCCTGACGCGCTGCAAAAACTCTCAGTCGATGAGCGGAACAAAGAGATTCAGAAGCGTCTCGACGAGCGCAAAAAGATGCGTGATGAGATCATCACTCTTTCAAAACAGCGCGATGAATTTGTCAACATCGAGCGCAGGAAAAGAGAGGGCGGCGCGGGCGGCTTCGACGCGGCGGTTGCAACCGCTCTCAAAACGCAGTTGGAACGCAAAGGCATCAAGTAACGGTTCTCAAAATTCGGCTGAGAAGCTTTGTCAGAAACGTAATGTTTGTAGTTTGAACACTTCTCATCTTGCCTTAGCTCCGTAGAAGCGGAACAGTTGCGTTCCGCTTCTACGGAGCTACTTATTTTCAGACAGCTTGCGACCTTACAAAACGGGAGTTTCTTTTCACTTTCTGCCGAAAGCAATCCGTCGATGTTATTGAGCAAGATTTGACAAGACCGTCCCGCGCGGGTCGGATATGATGCCTTGATACTTTTTGTTAAAGGAGCATTTAAATCATGTCAGTCAAAAACAACGGTGAGATTGCGCCGGCGCAGGGAAAGCTCGGCGTGCTGCTGGTCGGACTCGGTGCTGTCAGCACAACATTTATTGCGGGAGT
>CBDUCU010000175.1:0-7536 GCA_965365725.1 uncultured bacterium
AACGCGACGAGCCGGGACATCCCATTCGTCATCAATTCACCTCGCAGATACCGACCTCGCAGTGCATGGTCTGCCATATGCACCCCGGCACGAATATGGTCGCCACCTACCTCGGCTTTACATGGTGGGACAACGAAACCGACGGCGACAAGATGTATCCGACCGAGCAGCGCCATCCTTCGCAAGACGAAGAGAGCGCAAAGCTCGACCGCAACCCCGAAGCAGCATCGCTCAGAGGCAAGTGGTCAGAGCCGGACTTTCTTGCACAAACAGGCACGGCTGAATTCAATGCCGGTCTGACGCGCACGCAGTTTGCCGATTTTCACGGGCATGGATGGGTTTATCGCGCTGTTTTCAAAAAGAATCGTCGTGGATTGTTGCTCGATTCGGAGGGCAACGTCGTTTCGGATGCCTCGCCCGAAAAACTTCGCGCGGCGGTCGAATACCGCGACACGGACAACGACAAAAAGACGGGGCCGCCGCCGGGGCAGCCCGTTCACTTAAAAGACATACATCTTGAGCGCGGTATGCACTGCGTCGATTGCCACTTCCGGCAGGACGCGCACGGCACAGGCATTCTCTACAACGAGCCGCGCGCCGCGATTGAAATCGGCTGCATCGATTGTCACGGCTCGATTCAAAAGCCAGCCACGCTCGTCACCTCAGGCTTCGCCGCAGGTCAACGCATCGTCGAAAAGGATGGTCAGAAACAGATCGAGCGCGGCGCGGGCCGTCGTCTTGCCGCGCCGCGCACGGGCGCGAAAATCCTTGAAAGAAATCTTTATACAAAAGACGCTGCGGGCACGCGCATCGCAGTCTTTGAGCGCATCAACGCGGACGGCACGCGCAAGCTTTTCGACAAAGACGTTGCTGTCAAAAAAGACGAGATCATACAGAACTCTCTGGTCGAACCGGGGCGTTGGTGGCGCGTGCCGCAAACCATCGACACCATCACGCCGGGCAAATCGGATTACAACTGGAAATCGCATTACGCAAAGACCGTCCGAATGGATGAGCAAGGGATGGAAGTCTGGGGCGAGCCTGTGCCAAAAGAGGAGGACGAAGCGAGGCTTGCGCATCCCGACAGCAAGATGTCCTGCTATACGTGCCACTCGTCCTGGATGACAAGTTGCTTCGGCTGTCACCTTTCGATGACGGCCAACCGCAAGATGCCCAACCGCCACAACGAAGGTGGTGAGACGCGCAACTTCACGACCTACAACTTTCAAGTCATACGCGACGACGTATTTATGCTCGGCAAAGATGGGACAGTGACGGGCCATCGCACCGCTCCGGTCGCCTCGCGCTCCGCCGTTCTCGTCAGCTCGCAGAATCAGAACCGCGAATGGATTTATTCTCAACAGCAGACGGTTTCGACCGAAGGTTTTTCCGGTCAATCCTTCAGCACGCACGTTCCGCACACCGTCCGCTCAAAAGAAACGCGCGGATGTACGGACTGTCACGTCTCCGAACAGAAAGACAACAACGCCTGGATGGCGCAACTGCTTTTGCAGGGCACGAACTTCGTCAACTTCATGGGCCGCTACGTCTATGTCGCCGCCGAACATTCTCTGGAAGTCGTCGCTGTCACCGAGCACAACGAGCCGCAGGCCGTCATGGGAAGCACGCTACACAAGCTCGCCTTCCCCGACAACTACAAAAAATTTGTTGACGGCGGGCGCGAGCTAAGAACTTTCTTTGAGCACAAGGGAAACCCGGAGGTCTTACAGGTTCAACTGCGCGGCGAATACGTATATGTTGCGGCGGGCACGGGCGGCCTACGCATCTACGACGTGGCACAGATCGACCACAAAGGTTTTTCCGAGCGCATCGTCACCGCTCCCATCTCTCCGCTCGGACAGAAGTTTTACGTTGACACGAAATATGCGACAGCCGTCGCTGCGCCCTCGACGCTTGCGGTTGATCCCGCACGCTGGCGACTTGCTTCTGACGGCAAATTCGTCTCGCCCGACGAGGCCGCGCGACTCTTAGCTGAATGGAACAAGTTGAGCGAAAAGGAGAAGCGCGAACGCCCGCACCCGCTTCCGAACGAAGAGCAACCGATTCACCCTCTCTACGCATACATCTATGTCGCCGACCGCGAAGAGGGACTCATCCTCGTCAACGCTGCGACGCTTCTTGACGGCGACCCGACAAACAACTTTCTCAAACGCGCGCTCACCTTCAACCCCGACGGCGCGCTCAACGGCGCAAACAACATCCAGATTGCAGGCACGCACGCATACCTGACGACCGAGAGCGGGCTTGTCGTCATCGACATCGACCGCCCGCTTGAGCCGCGCGTCGTCGCGCGTATTGCTTCTCCTGATTTGAAACATCCGAAATCGGTCGCTATTCAATTTCGTTATGCGTTCGTTGTTGATGATGAAGGGTTGAAGGTCGTTGACGCGACAACGCCTGCGCGCGCGCGCATCGTCAAAGATGCGTTTGTGCCGCTCGCACACGCAAAAGACGTTTATGTGGCGCGCACCTACGCTTACGTCGCAAACGGCGACGACGGAATCGCCATCATCGACGTTGAGCAGCCGGAGCGTCCACGCGCCTATCTCAACTTCAATGCCGAAGGCGCAATCAACGACGCGCATCAGGTGAAGGTTGCGATGACGAATGCGAGCCTGTTCGCATACGTCGCTGATGGGCACAACGGCCTGCGCATCATTCAGCTCACATCGCCGGAAACGATGCCGACCTATGCTGGTTTTAGCCCCGCACCCGAGCCCCGACTGATTGCGACGTTTAAGACGCGCGGGCCTGCCGTAGCCGTCTCGAAAGGTTTAGACCGCGACCGCGCGGTTGACGAAAGCGGCAATCAGATTGCCGTCTTTGGCCGTCGCGGTGCGCGCCCGTTCAATCTCATGGAGATGCAACGGCTCTATCTTTTTAACGGCCAGCTCCGCACCGTGCTCGAGACAGACGAACTCAAAGAACCGCCGCCGCGCTCGCGCAACCCCTTCGGGGTCGAGGTTCAAAACGCAAAAGTCGAATTGTGTTTGGAAATTGTGATGCGCGCCGGAGACATAGTCGGAAATTAGGGAGTCGCCTTCATCCATTCAATACAGCGAATCAGATGCTCTCGCATCGCTTCGCGTGTATCCACGTGAATGCGTCCATGACCGGGCAGCACCCACTCGAACGTGTAATCAAGAAGCCTCTGCATCGAGCGCGTCGTCTCCTTCCACGAATACCAGTTGGCGCTGCGAAACGCAGTCAAAGTCTGACGCGCGGGCGACCAAGCGAGATGGTCACCCGTGAAGAGATATTTGTCGCGGTAGAGCAGAACTTGATGCCCGCGCGTGTGGCCGGGCGTTGGGATGATGAGAAAATCTTCGTCGAGTTTTACTGCCTCGTCGCCTTCGACGATTGATTCGATGCCGAGTCGCGCCGCCCCGTCGTCGCGGTGCATGATGCGCGTCGCATGGAAGTGACGCGCATACTTGTCGCTATCTGCAACATCGTCGCTGTGCGTCAGAAAAATTTTGCTTACTCCGCCCAACGCTTCGATCTTGCGCACAAGCGGGCGCGTAAAACGCGGCGAATCTATCATCAGATTGCCGCCTTCGCTCTCCGGCCTCACGACCAGATAGCTCCAGCCGCCAAAGCTCGACTCTGCCGTAAAGCCGCAAAAATAGACGTTTCCGTCTAACAGTTCGGGGAAAGCAACAACGCCCGCCCGCGCGTCATAATCTTTCGTCGTGCCGATTGAAGATGTCGGACAGGCGACGAGCGCCATCAAAGCGCGCTCTATTTCCGCGTCTGTTTCGGGTTGACGATAGACGCTCGACTGTTCGCCGTGATCTTGGAAAGTGCGGGGCGCAATCTGTCGGCAAGCGTCGCAGTCGATGCACGACGCGTCAACAAAGAATGCGCCCGCCGCGTTCTGTGGAAGCCTCTTGGCGAGTTGTGCCATGCGTAGAGTTTAAGTCTTGAAACCCGAAGGTCAAAGCATGGCATGGCACGCTTGGGACAAAAGAATTTGAGATTACAGATTTGAGATCAACGCTTGGCAAGACCTTCCACCAGAATTTCTGAGAGGCGCGACATCAGCAACAGCCCGGCGTTGTCGACAGACCAGTTGATTTCGGGCATGTCGTCGGTGGTAATCGCCATTGCGATTCTCCCCTTCGGCGAATAGATGATGCCGACGTCGCTTCTGAGAGCGTCGAGCGCGCCTGCCTTTGTCGCCTTTGGCATCCGCGTCAGGTTGCGTCCGATGCCGTCGCGCCCCTGCTCGCGTTTCATCAGCTCAAGCATCTCCTTTGAGGCTTCGGCGCTGACAACTTCGCCGCGCTCCATCCTTTCAAGCAGTTCAACCATCTCGCGCGGGCTGCTGCGGCCAAGTCCCCAACGCTTGTTCTCTTCCTTTTTTCCTTCCGCGCTGTCGCCGCCGCCCATCACTTTTCGCATCGAGCGCGTGTGCACAAGCCCGAGCGTTTGCATGCGCGCGTTGACCGCATCTGCCGTCACGACATCGAGCACCATGTTGGTTGCGGTGTTGTCGCTTAAGGTCATCATCAGACGCACGCCGTCGCGCAAGCTAATTTTCAGCCCGTCGGATAGCTCCGGCAAAATTCCTGCGCCCGAAACCTTCTTCTCTTTTGTCAAAACAATCTCGTCCGTCCACTTCGACTTTCCTTCGGCGACGCGCGCAAAGGTTTCGATCATAACCGCGACTTTGATCGTGCTCGCCGTACGCACAGGGTCTTCGCCGTTCATAGAATAGGTCGCGCCCGTATCGAGGTTTTTCGCGTAGAGAAAGACGTTTCCGCTAAAACGCGCGACCTCTGAACGGATGCGCGCATCGAGCCAGCGCGGTGCGACTTGCGGTGTAGCAGGAGCGGGCGAAGCGGTCGGCGCGGCAACGTTTTGGCCGGTCGCACTTGCGTTGATAAAGCATGAAAGAATCGCTGATAAGACGAGAGTTTTCAGATGTCGCATAGCTTATCCCTCAAAAATCTTTAACGCGCGTGCGAGAGAAATTCGCGCGTGCGCGCGTCCTTTGGTTCGCGCAAGAGTTTTTCAGTCTCGTTCTGCTCGACGACTTCGCCGCCTTCCATGTAGAGCAAAACGTCGGCGAGTCCTTCGATAAAGCTGATCGAGTGTGTGACGACGACCATCGTGTGTCCGCGCTCGACAAAGCCGCGCAGGGTTGTACGCAGGAACGATGTGCGGCGCGGGTCGAGCGCGCTCGTCGGCTCGTCAAAGAGCAAAACTTCAGGCCCCATCGCCAGCGCGCGTGCAATCGCCACGCGTTGTTGCTCGCCGCCCGAAAGCGCTTCGGGAAATCTATCCGCCTTTTCGCGCAGGCCGACGGCTTCAAGCAGCTCAAGCCCTTTGGCTTCGGCCTCGCGGCGCGCGACGCGCGAGACGTGGACAGGAGCTTCCGTGATATTGCCGAGCGCGGTCAGGTGCGGAAAGAGATAGAGATGTTGAAAGACCATGCCGGTCTGTCGTCGCATCTCTTTGACGCGACGGCGATACTCTTTTTCGCTCAAGCCGGCTTCAAGCCGCACGCCGTTACATTCAACCGAGCCGCCGTCGATTCTCTCAAGTCCGTTCAAACAACGAAGGATGGTGGTCTTGCCGCTTCCAGAGCCTCCGATGATGCCGAGCACGCTTTGCGGCTCAACATCGAAGCTCACGCCCTTTAAGACGCGCGTCTGTCCGTATTGCTTTTCCAGCTTCTCGACTCGAATCATCACGCGGCCTCCTTTGCAGCTTCCGTCGTGGTCTGCCTTCGTCTGAGCCGCAATTCAAGCCGGCGCGCAAGATGTGCGAGCGGCAAACTCATCAAAAGATAAAAGACCGAGACGATCACGCCGAGCAACAGGAATTCGCCCGACGCATTGGCAAGCTCTCTGTAAGCGGTGGCCAGCTCCCACACCGAGATTGCAAAAGCGACCGACGTATCCTTAAAGAGCGAAACGAAATCGTTTGTCATCGGCGGAAGCGCCACGCGAAACGCCTGCGGCAGAATGATGCGTCGAAAAGCAAGAACGGGACTCATGTTGAGCAGATAGGCCGCTTCCCATTGCCCGCGCGGAACTGCGTCGAGCGCGGCGCGATAGACCTGCGATTCATATGCCGCATAGTTCAGTCCCAGGCCGACGAGCGCCGTCAACCATCCGGGCATGGCGATGCCGAGCTTTGGCAAACCGAAATAGAGAAACAACAACTGGACGAGAATGGGCGTGCCGCGAAAAAATTCGACGTAAGCGGTTGACAGCAGCTGAAGCCAGCGCGGCCCGTTCGTTTGTCCGACGGCGAGCAAAAGTCCGAGCGTGAGCGCAATCGCCATCGCACCAAACGACAGCAAAATCGTCACGAGCGCGGCGCGCCCCAATCGCAGCATGGCTTCGCCCCAATTAAAAGAGGTGGAAGTCAGATCATATACGCCCGTTGTTGTTTGCGCCGCGCCCTGATCTTGTTTGTTTTCTTCTGTCGCGGCTTCGGCTTTGAGCGCGGCCTGCGATTCATCCCACAAACTCCACTTGCGCAGAATTTTTTCGAGCGTGCCGTCGCGGATGATCTGCTCGATGCCGCGATCAATCTCTGCTTTCAACGCCTCGTCGCCCTTGCGCAGACCGACGACGTAAGCGCCGCGATGAAAAGGCTCGCCCGCCTGTTTCAGACGCGGATTTCTTCGCGCATAAAACATCTCCATCGGCACGTCCATCAACACCGCGTCGATGCGTCGCAGCTCAAGATCACGATACGCGCCCACAGGGTCTTGATAACCTTTGAAAGGTATCCGCTCCTTCTCTAAAAGACGCGAGGCCGCCGTGTTGACAAGCGTGCCCACCACACGCGTGCGACAGTCTTCGAGCGAGCCGATGCGCTCTTCTTCACGCCGGACGGTGAGCTGAAGCTGGAAGACGTAGTAAGGACGGCTAAAGAGAATCAAGCGTGCGCGGTCTGTCGTCGGCTCAAGACCGTTGATGATGATGTCGAATTGTCTGCGCTCAAGCGCCGAGACGAGAGTCTCCCAATCGGATGGAACAAATTCTGCGCGGCGATTCAAAGCGACGGCGAGAGCCTCGGCCAGTTCTTTTTCATAACCGATGTATTGCTGCGGGTGCGCCGGGTCTGCGAAGACGTAGGGCGCGCCGCCGCTCGGATCTGCGCCCCAGCGCAAAGGGGTCTGAGCATAAAGCTCTAAAGCTGGAAGAAAAAAGAGCGTGAAAATTATCGGAGCAATGCGGCGCGCCGTTCCGTTTAATGACAGGCTCAATAGAAAGACTCCTTCTCGCGTGCTTGTGTGTTCGGCCATCCTGCTGATTGAGGCCTATTGATCACAATAAAATTTCCCTTCAGATTCACTTCTCGCGTTTGCTGAATTCCGTGAGCGCGCGAAGATACGCATCGCCGCCCGTCGCCACCATGTCGTTATGGCCGGCGCGTTCGAGGATGATTAATTGTTTTGGCTCGCGCGCTGCCTCAAAGAGCGCGCGCCCCTGTGCGGCTGGTATCACTTCATCGCGTTCGCCGTGTGAGACTAGAACCGGGCAATTTACATTT
>CBDUCU010000176.1:0-7527 GCA_965365725.1 uncultured bacterium
GGGTGCGGGTCGCGCGAAAGTGACGGGATGGCTTTTCCGTCCACCGAATTTTGACGCTTCGCGCAAGTACCCGCTTGTCGTCCTGATTCACGGCGGCCCGCAAGGAGCCTGGAACGATGCGTGGAGCTATCGTTGGAATCCGCAAATCTACGCCTCGCGCGGCTATGTGGTCTTTATGCCGAACCCGCGCGGCTCTACGACCTTCGGCCAGCAGTTTACAAACGAGATATCGGGCGATTGGGGCGGCAAGGTATTTATCGATCTGATGAACGGCGTGGCAAAGGTCGCCTCGATGCCGTTTGTTGACAAAACTCGCGTCGGCGCGGCGGGCGCATCCTATGGCGGCTACATGGTCAACTGGATTCTCGGCCACAACAACGACCCGCGCGTGCGTTTCAAAACCCTCGTCTCGCATGCGGGCGTTTACAACCTGTCGAGCATGTACGGCGTGACCGAAGAGCTTTGGTTTGTCGAGTGGGAGTTTAAGGGAACGCCCTGGACGAACCCCGTGATGTACGAGCGTTGGTCGCCGCATCGCTTTGTCCAGAACTTCAACACGCCGACTCTTGTCACGCACGGCGAATTGGATTTTCGCGTGCCCATCGGTGAAGGCTTGCAACTCTTTACCGCCTTGCAGCGACGCGGCGTTGACTCTAAGCTCGTCGTCTTTCCAGACGAAGGCCACTGGATACTTAAGCCGCAGAACTCCGTGTTCTGGTACACAAACGTTCTCGAATGGCTTGATAAGTATCTCAAACCCGGCATGTAAAAGAACATTTCACCACAAAGAGACGGAGGACACAGTTCAATCAAAACTGTGTCCTCCGTCTCTTTGTGGTGAAATTGATTTCCGTGCTTTTACTTTTGCGCGGCGGAAGCCATCGCCAGACGATTGGCGGCGGGCGATTTGAAGCCGAGACGGTTGAGGAGCGAGGAATAATTCTCTCGAAACTCTTCGGAGCGACGTTGATGCTCGCGCACCCAGCCGGAGATAACCTCTTTTAGCTCGCGCTCAGCGACCGGGGGGATGGTTTGTTCGCTTGGGGTTTGCGGCGCGGTTGCTTCCAAATTTCTTTGCCCGCGCTTGATGACTTTGATCTGTTTGCCGTGCATCGTCCTCATTCCTCCTCTGTCTTGATAACGCGCGAAGGAATGAAGAAAAGAATCACTCTTTTTTCTTATTTTTTACTGGTTAACGAAAACGGGGCGGATTTGAAGTCTCCGCCCCGACACAAATTTTGGTTCGTTGATGAAAATCGACGTTACTTGCGACCACCCTTCGGGGTAGATGTGGTCGTCGGTTGTCTCGTTTTCGCGGTCAGCGAAACACCCGTATTTTTGCTGTAGCGCGAGCCGATTATCTGCACGTAGTTTTGCGTCTCACGATAGGGCGGGATGCGGTAGCCGTACTTCATCACCGCGCCCTCGCCAGCGTTGTAGCCCGCCAGAGCGAGATCGACGCGCCCGCCGAAAAGCCTCAGCAAATCTTTTAGATAACGCGTGCCGCCCATGATGCTCTGCGCAGGGTCGTAGGCATTGGTCACACCGTATCGCGCAGCCGTTCCCGGCATCAACTGCATTAGTCCCATTGCGCCCTTGTAGCTTGTGGCCCCCGCGCCAAAGCGCGATTCCTGATGCATGATGCAGTAGATGAGATACGGGTCAACGCCGTAGCGCTGGCCGTTGAAGCGTATGAGCTGATCGATCTTCTGATTGCCGGTCGTCCACTTCGGATCAAGACGCGCAACCGTCGTATTCGATTCGTAAACATCGACTGCGGGAAGCGGTTTTTTGGCAGCCTCGATAGTGGACTCGGTCGTAGCAAGCTCTTTGCGCACACCTTCAACTTTGGCACGCGCTTCCGTCAAAGCAAGCTCGCTCGCCTCAAGCTCGCGGCGCGCGATGATGCCGTCGTTAAAAAGCTCTCGGAGTTTTGCGTGCTTCTCATCAAGGCTCTTGACGCTTGTCTCGTAAGAAACGACAAGGGCCTGAAGGCTTGATTTATATTCCTCGGCAGCCTTGATGTAATCCTTCCGGAACTGTTCGGGGCTTGTCTGCTTCTCGACCGTCGCCGTCTCTTGCGCGTCGGTTTTAATGGTCGCCTTTGATGTTCTCTTTTGCGCGTGCGCTGATAGACCGAGACCCAAGAAAAGAATGAGGGCCGGGAGAACTCGAACCAAACTTTTTATCATCTTCAAATTATGCCTTTATTTATTTCTGACGAACGCGGGCCGTTTTGTTTTACGTCGGGAACGGATTTTAGTTCCGGCCCCTCGACAATCGTGCGCAAAAAGCGTGGGGTTTATACGAGAGTTTTCAGGCGCATTTGCGTGCGCCGCAGGCAGCATAAGTATTCGGTGATGAGTCGCGCTTTTTTCATGTTTCGGAAAGTATAAATAAGATGCGACGGCGTGGATTTCTGTTGCATGAAGGAGAGAGAAACGATGCGGCGGGCGGCGACGATTCACGACGCGATACCGCCCCTCAAACAGTCGATTTTCCCGGCAATTTTGCGATTATCGACTGCGGGCTGCTCAAGCTTTCCAGCAGGCGGCGGCAAGGCAAAGCCAGCCGGCGAGAAACGCCAACCCTCCGAGCGGGGTGATCGCGCCGAGCCAACGTAGACCCGTCAAACTGAGCACATAAAGGCTGCCCGAAAAGAGCAACGTGCCGGTAAGAAAGAACCATCCGGCGGCGGAAGCAAGCGCCCCCGGCCAACGCGTCTGCGCCCACGCGGCGATGAGCAGAGCGAGCGCGTGGTACATCTGATAGCGCGCGCCGACCTCGAAAATGTCGAGCATCTCCGGGCTGAGCCGGCCTTTGAGACCATGCGCCCCGAATGCTCCGGCCGCCACCGAGACGAAAGCAGAGAGAGCGCCGATAATAAAGAAAGTTCTATCCATATTTTGACGACCTCGATCCGAGAGTAGTTTATCACCTGTGAAGAAATGGACGCGGATTTAACTGCTCATCAACGATTGACGTGGATCAATCGCTGTTGAGCAGTTAAATCCGTCTCCATCCTTACTCAATCTCTTAAATTCAACGTCAATCCTTATTCCAAATTTCTTACACACGCGGTTACAATCACGAGCATGAAAATCAGACCCACCCTTGCGTCGATACTATTTGCGCTGACCACAGCTTTCGCTTCGCAAGTCATGGCCGCCGCACCTTCGACGATGCGGCTCGATTACTATCATACGGGCAACGCCGCGCACGAAATGTTCAGCCTCGACCGCGCCATTCTTGAGCCGCTCACGTGGCCCGGCAATCCGCGCGGCGCGATTGATGAATCAAATCTTGGCAAGTACATTTTCGAGATCAGAGACCGAAAGTCGAACCGGCTGCTCTATTCGCGCGGCTTCGCCTCGATCTACGGCGAGTGGGAGACGACTGACGAGGCGAAAACTTCGAACCGCACATTTCATGAATCGCTGCGTTTCCCCGCGCCCGACGCGCCCGTCCAAATCATCCTCAAAAAACGGGACGCGCGAAACCTTTTCCGCGAAGTCTGGTCAATCGACCTCGACCCAAAAGATATCTTTATCGACCGTTCAAAGACGGCGGCTCCCGCGCCGCTCGTCGAGATTCAGCGTAGCGGCGACCCTTCGGCCAAGGTCGATTTTCTGATCATCGGCGACGGCTACACGCGCGCCGAATCGAAGAAGTTTGAGCAGGACGCACGACGTTTGACTGCGACGCTCTTTGCCACTTCGCCTTTTAAGGAACGGCGCAGCGATTTTAACGTCTGGGGTTTGTGTCCGCCCGCGCAGGAGTCAGGAGTCTCGCGGCCTTCAACCGGCGTATATCGTGATTCGCCCATCGGCGCGACCTACGACGCTTTCGGCTCCGAGCGCTACGTTCTCACCTTTGACAATCGTGCTTTGCGCCGCGTCGCCGCGTTTGCGCCTTACGAGTTTATCGAAGTCCTCGTCAACAATCGCACCTACGGCGGCGGCGGGATACACAATCTCTACAGCACAGTCGCCGCCGACAACGCTTTTGCCGATTACGTCTTTGTCCACGAATTCGGTCATCACTTTGCAGCCCTCGCCGACGAATATTACACCTCGTCCGTTGCCTACGCTCCGGCGACTGAGCGCATCGAGCCTTGGGAGCCGAACGTGACTGCTCTTTTAGACCCCGCGAATCTCAAATGGAAAGATTTGGTTTCGCCCGATACGCCACTGCCAACGCCCTGGGCAAAAGAGGAATTTGAAACCTACTCGCGCGAGGTTCAGGCGCGGCGCGGAAAGATTCGTGCCGACAGACGGCCTGAGAACGAGATGGAAGCACTCTTTCGAGAGCAGCTATTGCAGGAAAAGCAGAGGTTTGAGCGCGAAAAATTCTTTGGCAAAGTAGGGGCTTTCGAGGGCGCGATGTATGAGGCGCGCGGCTACTACCGGCCGGAAGTTGATTGCATCATGTTCACGCGCACAGACCGCTTCTGCGCCGTCTGTCGTCGCGCAATCGAGCGCGTCATCGACATGTATTCACGCGGCTAAACGTCACACCAACGTCGAGCTGCAAAATTATCGTGACGCAAAAAAAAGTTTAGAGGCGGGCTTACCGGCCCGTCGTCTCAAGTTATCATTTAAACTTGAGACTGACCGTGCACTGGCCCGCTTCTAAACAAAAATTAAGAGAGCAAAAAGCTCGCGCTATTTGTACCGGTAAGTGATGCGCCCGCGCGTCAAATCGTAGGGCGACATCTCGACGCTAACGCGGTCGCCGACGAGAATACGGATGCGGTTCTTGCGCATCTTGCCGGAAATCTGCGCGAGCACGACATGCTCGCTGTTGTCGATCTGCACTTTGAAAAATGCGTTCGGCTGTTTATCGATGATAATACCGGTCGCGGGGATCAAATCGTCCTTAGCCAAATATCCTCTCCTTAACTTTAGTCCGAATGACTAACAATCAAAGTGCCGGGGGCACCACACTTTTAATTTCAAACGGCAATGCCGTTACCTGCTGGCGCGGCGAGGCCGGAATGAACGACGCGAACTACTGCCCGCGCCCCTGAAACCAGAAAAACGTTTAGTCGCAGCAGAAGCCGGTACAGCGTGCACGCCGCCGAAACCGGGCAGCACAACGCGCTCAACCTGTTGCCCCGTCAGACGCTCGATGGCGCGCATCGAGGTTTCGTCGGCGGGCGTAACAAGCGTAATGGCGCGACCACTGTTGCCGGCTCGTCCCGTCCGGCCGATGCGATGCACGTAATCTTCAGGCTGTTCGGGCACGTCGTAGTTGATGACGTGCGAGATCGAGTCAACGTCGATTCCGCGCGCCGCGATATCTGTGGCGACGAGGACGCGTGTGCGCCCGTCCTTAAAGCCCCTCAGAGCCGCCTCGCGTTGGCCCTGTGTACGGTCTGCGTGGATGCGATTGACCTTGTGCTCACGCGCTTCGAGGATGTGCGAGAGGCGCTCGGCCCCGCGTCGCGTACGCGTAAAGACAAGCACGCGCTCGAAACGCTCGCGTTCAAGCAGGTCAAGCAAAAGCGCCGTCTTCGATTGCAGCGCTACGGGGTAGGCTGCCTGCTCGACCATTTTAGCGGCCTGCCCGCGCCGGCTTACTTCGATGAGCTGCGGGCTTTTCATCGCCTTGCGCGCAAGCTCTTCGATCTCCGGCGACATGGTCGCGGAAAACAGAAGCGTCTGCCGCTCTGCGGGAACTTCTGCAAGGATTTTGCGAATCGAAGGCAAGAAACCCATGTCGAGCATCCGATCTGCCTCGTCAAGAACCAGCACTTCGACATGCTTCAAGCTAACGGAGCCGCGCTCCATTAAATCGATCAGACGACCGGGCGTAGCGACAACGATGCCTGCGCCCCTGCGTAAAGCCTCGCGTTGGTTTGAGAGGCTCGCGCCGCCGATGACGCTCACGCAGCGCGGGCTGCCCTTGGGTGCAAGCTGACGATAGCTCTCTTCAATCTGCGAGACCAGCTCGCGCGTCGGAGCAAGCACAAGCACACGCACGCCGGGCCGTTTGGTTTCGGCCATTCGTTGAATGGTTGGTAAAAGAAAGGCTGCGGTCTTACCCGTGCCCGTCTCCGCACAGCCGATTAAATCTGCACGGTTGAGAACGACAGGAATCGCCTGTCTCTGAATAGGTGTCGGCTCTGTGTAACCGAGCGACTCGCAGCGACGCACAAGCGCGGGTGTGAGTCCAAGTTTTGAGAATTCCATCTGATGTTTTCTTCGAGCACCGATTTCGGCCCGTGAGGGGAAGAAGTCTTGATCCACGAAAGCACACCAACTAAAGACGAGAGACATGGCTTTGCCTTAGCCGTCTGAGCTCGTGTGATTACGTGGACCATTCTTCCCCTATGCGTTCAAGCATTATGCTTCAGTCGAACCGGAGCTTTTCTTTCTCGTCCGTTTTATATGTGTAGGACGCTTACTATTCGACGTTAGATAAGGCGAAAGCGCCTCGGGCCAATCTGTCTGTATGCCAGAGGCGCTTCCGCGTGAGAGTGTCGCTTGAGTTGACTGAGCGACCTGAGCAATTACCAGCGCGGCTCGCGGTTGCCGCCGCCGCCGCCGCCACCGCCGAAGCCGCCGCCGCCACCACCGCCGCCGCCGCCGTAGCCGCCGCGATTGCCGCCGCCGCGATCTTCGCGGGGACGAGCTTCATTGACGGTCAGGTTGCGACCGCCAAATTCCTTACCGTTGAACTGCTGAATTGCAGCCTCGCCTTCTTCGCGGCTCGCCATCTCGACGAAACCGAAACCGCGCGAGCGGCCCGTTTCACGGTCTTCGACAACCGAAGCCGACTCGACCGTACCCGCTTGCGAGAAGAGCTCCTGCAAGTCTTCGCTCGAAGTCTGGAACGAGAGGTTCCCGACGTAAAGTTTCATAGCCATGTCTGTGTGTTTCCTTCTCCGCTATTGGGAGTGTCAAGAGAAGCTGGCGTGCAGGCGGTCTTCGTTAACGGTGGCGACGAAGGTTATGCGCGGCCCGATGCTCTGGCGAGAGCGGCTTCTGAAGTTGCAACCGACCTACTCTCGAACCATCCAGAACGCCGCCGCCAATCCAGTAGGCGCGGGGCGCATCACCGTTGATGCGCGAGAGAAGGAGTGACGCGTTCTATGATGCACTAAGAGGATGCACGGTTGCAACCCCGCGAGCCGTCCAGACACCCTCTTACGCGTTTGTCCGGCAGCGCGCAAGAGGCGTTATTTTTCTGATCCGGAGGCGACTTTTTGTTGTTTTCGCTGGTTGACAATCACGCCTGAATCAACTGTCTCGCCTGTGCGCGAAACGACCTGAAAATGCAGCTCGTCGCCTACCGCCTCGAAAAGCATAAACGACATGTCTGCGTCGTAAGCCTTCTCGGTGAGAGGCGAATTATCCTTCACGTCGCCTTTGCGGAGTTTTCCGCCTGCGCCCGAGATGAAATAGTAGATGCCTTTCTGCGGCTTGATGCGCTCGTAGAAATGTTCGTGGCCGGTCAACACAACGTTTACCCCATACTTGACAAAGATAGGTTCGACCACTTCGCGCAGTTTTGTATCCGAGC
>CBDUCU010000177.1:0-7498 GCA_965365725.1 uncultured bacterium
ACATCTCCAAAGCGGTCACTATTGGTTGGCTTTGCGTCGCTTGCGCGGCTGTTTCCGCCGGATTGACTGCCCGTCACCACTGCTACCCTGGAAGCCCGGTTTCTTAGTTTTACCAACCTGCACGGACGCATTAGCAGTCGTCGGGTTGGTAATCTGATTGGTCGTGGGAACGCTCGGACTTCGGCGATTCCGTCTTGCGTTTCTCTGAGCGAAGCCATCACTCGTCACAGCAGCCGTCAGCGTCAGCAAGGCTACTACCAGCAAGCATCTTTTCAACATCTGACCTCTCCTTCACTCTCTCAGCTTTGGCACTACACCGATTGGCGGGCGATAGTACCATAAAGAAATCGGGACGGTGGTTAAGCTATTGTTTTGCTACCATTCATTTTTCACCATTCACCTACAAAGAAACAAATCTTTTGCGTGATAACGAAGGCCGCCCAACAGCTTCTTCACGATTTAGTTCTTTTTTCAAGCCGCTCCTGAAGCGCACGGATGCGGTCAACAGCCGCTTCGCGCGCCTCTTGTTCAAGCTTGACGTTGATGACGAGATGATCGCCGTCCGTTGCGCTTTCGGGCAAAAGCGAGAGAGGTAGATCGACGAGCGCGCTCTTGTCGTCGCCGAGTTGGACGACGGCGCGGCTATTATCCTCGATGCGGTCGATAACGGCCTTCGTCTTTTTCGATTCGGAACGCCTTTGTGATTCGTCAGCCATTGATGCCTCGTCAAATCGTCAATCGTTAATCGCCAATCGATAGGATACTGCCAACCTCGTTTTCTATTTATCAGATAGCTGCGTCATTCAACCACGATTGACGCTTGACGACATTTATTTATCTGCTGCCGCCAGCGCTTTTGCCCTTCGGTCGCGGAGTCGGGCGCGGGCCGGGGCCGAAATCACCGTAGTCGATAAAGCCTGAAGAGGAAGTATCGCGCTTTTTGGCTTCGCGTCCGGCCCAGAGGTCTTCTTTTGCCTCGCGCTCGGTTTTGATTTGATAGCCCTCTGCGCCCTGCGTCGTGATGGTGATCTCGCCCTGCAGGTCGGTTCGAAAGACTTTGACGTTGGCCGCGCGCAGGCGGTCGAGCACGGGTTGCGACGGATGACCATAGAGGTTTTTCGGGCCGCATGAGATGACGGCTGCTTCAAAACCGCCCGCGCGCAAAAACTCGGACGAAGTCGCATGCGGCGAGCCGTGATGACCGACCTTGAGAATCCTTGTCTTGATGTTTGCTCCCTGCATCATCATCCGCTCTTCGGTCTGCTGCTCTGCGTCGCCCGTCAAAAGCATCGAGAACTCTCCATAGTCGAGACGTACGACAACAGAGTTTGCGTTCGGCTCGTTGCCGCCCGAGCGTATCTGCTCGCGAGTGAAAAAGGGCGGGATGGGCGCAAGCACCGAGATGACAACGCCGTCGCCCAAGTCTGTAAAAGTTTGTCCGGGTTGCGCGCCGACGTATTCGATTCCTTTCTCTTCGATGGCTAAGAGAAAGTCTTCATAGTTGCGCGTCGGGTTGGGCACTTTGCTGTCGAGAACTTTGCGGACGGTCGTCGCGCGAATCACTTCGTCGGCTGCGCCGATGTGGTCGGCGTGCGCGTGCGTAGCGATGAATAGATCGATTGACGAGATGCCGTAGCGCGACATCGCATCAATCACGCGCTTGCCCATGCCGGGATTGCCGGCATCGACGAGCGCGACCTTGTTTGACGGCGAGATGATGAGGATCGAGTCGCCCTGCTCGACATCGAGGACGTGCACGCGCAGCTCGCCGCCCGAAGGCGGTGGAAGCTGCGGCCCACGCTCACGATAGACATAGAGCCAGATAAAAAGAGCGGCAATCGCCGCCACCGCAACGACGACGAGCAGGCATCCGCACCCTTTGAGTTCTTTCGGGATGCGGCGCGTTATGTTGGACAGGTTTTGCGACTGAGACATGCTTATTCGATAAGATGTTTGATGGTCTTTATCCCGTTACTTGTCGCGCTCGCTTTTAAGCTGCGCTTTTATCAGGCGGCATCACTTCCGCCGTTCTCATCTCTATTCGCACCCTTTGCTCTTCTCTCTCTGTCCTGACGCACGATGTCAATCAGCGCACCGAGCCTTTTGTCGGTGTGCGGTTGTGACTCGGCGAGTTGTTTCAAAGCGTTTCTTGTCTCTTCGGCAGATTGCGCGGCCTTCTCTTCGAGTAGTGCATGGCGCGTGTGCCACTCGCGTCGCTCGCGTTGTCCGGCACGGATTGCCAATTTAAGGACGCGCTCCAAGCGGTCTGGGCGAGCGTCTGAGCGGTTCATCCGATTTTCCCAATGGGCCAAACGTTCTTCGGCCTGCTGCTGCTTGACGGAGACATCGGCGAGAATGTTCGTAATGAATTCAAACTTTTGATTAAGCTCGTCTTCAGTCATATCTTTAATTCCTTTCAAGTGAGGTTAAGGAATCCGCTCTTACTTTACGTTGCCCGAAGGCACAGGCTCGCATTCGCGCTCGACCTGTGTTTCGGCTTCGCGCGTGATGCGCGTCGGGTATTTTTCCGTCCAACACGCAACGCAAGACGATTCGGCAGGGATGCCGCAGGCCGCAAGCATCCCTTCAAGCGAGAGATAACCGAGCGAATCAGCGCCGATAAATTCTCTGATCTCTTCGACAGACATCTGCGCGGCGATGAGGTCGCGCTTATTGGGCGTGTCAACGCCGTAGTAGCAGGGGCTGACTGTAGGCGGACAACTGATGCGCAGATGCACCTCGCGCGCCCCCGCATCTCTAACCATGCCGACGATCTTTTTCGACGTAGTGCCGCGCACGATGGAATCGTCTATCAGAACGACGCGCTTGTTGCGAATAAGATCGCGTACGGGATTTAGTTTGACGCGCACGCCGAAACTGCGGATCGATTGTTTGGGCTCGATAAAGGTGCGACCGACGTAGTGGTTTCTGACCAAACCTTGTCGGAAAGGGATTCCGCTCTGTGCCGCGTAACCTATGGACGCGGCCACGCCCGAATCGGGGACTGGGACGACGATGTCTCCGTCTGACGGTTGTTCGATGGCGAGCTGCCGACCCATCTTGTGCCGCGACTGGTTGACGGAGCGTCCAAAGATGAGAGAGTCGGGACGAGAGAAATAGACGTGCTCGAAGATACAGAAAGAGTGCGGGCGCGGCTCGAAAGGATTGGTTGAACGAAGCCCCGCGCTCGTCACCTCAATCATCTCGCCCGGCTCTATGTCGCGCACATATTCGGCATCAATCAGATCAAAAGCGCAGGTCTCGGAGGCGACAACCCAAGCATCGCCGAGACGACCAAGCGCGAGCGGGCGAAAGCCGCGCGGGTCGCGCACGGCGATCAAAGAGTCGGGCGTGAGAAAGAGCATCGAGAAAGCTCCTTCCACTTCGCGCAGAACTTCCGTGATTGCTTCGCTGACGGTTGCAGCGCGCGAGCGCGCGATGCGATGAAGAACGACTTCCGTGTCTGAGGTTGATGAAAAGATCGCTCCCGCGCGTTCAAGCTCCTTGCGTTCCTCGTTTGCAAAAGGGAGATTGCCGTTATGACAGACGGCTATTTGTCCGTGCTGGCAGGCGACGAGAAAGGGTTGCGCCTCGCGGATGGAAACTTCGCCTGCGGTCGAGTAGCGCGTGTGCCCGATGGCCGCATCGCCGGGCAGACGATTAAGACGCGCCTCGTCAAAGACCTCGGAGACCAGACCCATCGCGCGTTCAGACCGTAGCTGTCGCTCGCCGGACGAGACAATCCCGCACGATTCCTGCCCGCGATGTTGAAGTTGATAAAGACCGAGATAGGTGAGACGCGCGGCTTCGGCGTGCCCGTAGATGCCGAAGACTCCGCACTCGTCGTGAAAACCGTCTTGCGAGAATTTATTCAAAGCTTTTTCGTCTGTGTCGATGTGGAATTGAAAGCGCATTGTAGCATCCTCTGCGCGTCGATGTCAGAGAGCGATTAGGGTGAGAATGCGGATGCGCGTCGATTGGCGCGGATCGATGCAGCTTGAACCGTCGAATCCGCATGCTTTTGCGTTCTCTCATAATCACGGGCGCATACTCAAACGGCCGTGCTCGCGCGTGTTATCATGTTCCGCGAAAATACTCTTTCGGTGAAGGGATACATAATAATGGCCGATGCAGTAAAAGTTTACGGCGCGGACTGGTGCAAAGATACGCGTAATACGCTCGAAGCGCTCGACCGTCTCGGTGTCGCTTACAAATATATCGACGTGGAGCAGGACGACAAGGCGGCGCAGTGGGTGCGCGAGCAGAACGACGGCAAGGAGCGCAAACCGACGCTCGACGTGGGCGGGCAAATCCTCTCCGTGCCGACCGAGCACGAGCTGGTCGGAGCATTGCGCGAACGCGGGCTGATGGCCTGAGGATTTCGTAAAGCGTGGGCAAGAGCTCGCACGGCACACTTCAACGAATAGCAGCGCCTGCTGTCGGCGCTCTGCTCATCTTTGCGTTGGCATGGGCGGGTTGGTCGATTCATCGTCGTCTGCCTGAAGGCGGCGACGCGCCCTCTTTGAGCCGGCGGCGCAGCACTGAATCGACGGCGCTGCTTGTGCGCCTGCGTCGTCCCAAAAGCTACGAAAGAGTGGCTGATGAAAGGGTTGCTGTTCAGCTCTATCCAGTCAGCGTTGATGCAGCGCGCAAAGAATATGATTCGGAGCGACGGCCCGGCGTGCGCTTTGAAGAGTTTCTCTTGCGACGCATGAGCGGGCGCGAGCCAATCACCGCCGAGTTTGATGAAAGCGACGAAGCGATGCTCGCCATCCCGCAAGGTCGGTGGTGGGTTCACGTCACGCTCGACGGCCCCGAAGAATTGACCTGGCGGCTGCCCGTCAACGTCACGGGCCGCGAGAAGACAATCGAACTCACACCGGAGAACGTCTATCTGCGAGCCAGAAGTTTTTAAGAAGCTGTTAGCTATTAGCTATTAGCTATCAGCTTTTAGCTTTTCTTGTTTCAGTCAAGGCTCTCTTTATTTGTTCAACTCGTACCTCGTGGAAATCGGATAAAGCTAACGGCTAATAGCTCACAGCTTCTCTATGAAAGCAGTTCGTTATCAAAACGGATCGCTCGATTTGAAAGATGTGCCTGTAGTGCGGCGCGAGGGCGAGGCATTGGTGCGCGTGCGGCTCGCAGGGGTTTGCAATACGGATTTAGAGATTGCGCGCGGGTATGCGGGGTTTGAAGGGACGCTCGGACATGAATTTGTCGGTGAAGTCGTCGAAGCCCCCGAAGAATATTCTTCGCTGAAGGGGCAGCGCGTGGTCGGCGAGATCAACGCGGGGTGCGGGCGTTGCGATTTGTGCCAAGCGGGAGATGCACGACACTGCCGCGAAAGAACCGTGCTCGGCATCGTCGGGCGTGACGGAGCGTTTGCCGAATATCTATCTCTTCCCGCAGTCAATCTGCTGAGCGTGCCGGATGAGATAGAGGACGAGCGCGCTGTTTTCACAGAACCACTGGCGGCAGCATGCGGAATCACCGAGCGCGTCCGAATCACAAGCGATATGCGCGTTGCCGTCGTCGGCGACGGAAAACTCGGCCTGCTCTGTGCGCAGGCGCTGCGGGTCTTGACGGGCGCGCAAATTCTGCTTATCGGCAAACATCAGTCGAAACTCGCCATTGCCGCGCGACGCGACGTTGAGACCTTAAGGCTCGCGGAATTAAAACCAACTGCACATCGTACGTTCGACGCGGCGGTTGAAGCTTCCGGCTCGCCCGAAGGATTAGAGACGGCGCTCTCGCTTTTGCGACCGCGTGGCGCGCTCGTTCTCAAATCCACTTTTCACGGCACGACAGAATTAAATTTTGCGCCCGTCGTCGTCGATGAGATCGAGGTGGTCGGCTCGCGCTGCGGTCGGTTCCGTCCTGCGCTTGAGCTGCTCAGGGAAGACCGGGTCGATGTCGAAAGCCTCATTACTGAAGAATATCCGCTCGGCGAAGGTCTGCGCGCCATCGAGCGCGCCGCCGCGCACGGCGTGCTAAAAGTTCTGATAAGGATGTGAGTCGTCAGCGGCGAGCAGCAGACAGTAAAAGCAAAAACAGACTGCTTACTGCTCACCGCTCGCTGCTCTATATGAAGCTCAAAGCCGACCTCAAGGCCGACGCTGTGCTTGTGCTGACCACGATCATCTGGGGCACGACCTTCCCCTTCTCCAAAGACATCCTCGATCATTGGCCGCCCATCGCATATCTCGCGCTGCGGATGTTTCTATCGGCGTTGTTGCTCGTCGCTCTTTTCTGGAAACAGTTTGTGCGCGCGGGCCGCGCACAGTGGCGCGCGGGTCTGACGCTTGGGGTTCTGCTCGGACTCGGGTTGACGGGACAGGTCGTCGGCCAAGTTTATACGACGGCTTCAAAATCCGCCTTTATCACGGGGCTGACGACCCCGCTTGTTCCCTTCGTCGCATACCTGCTTTTGCGTGCGCGTCCCGGCACTGAGAATCTGGCGGGCATTGTGCTGGCCTCCATCGGCGGGATACTCATCCTTGCGCCGCAGAACGAAGCGGACGTTAATGCGGGCGACATCATTACGCTGCTCTGCACAGTCGTCTTTGCAGGACACATCACATTGATGAGCGTCTATGCGCGCCGATACGACGTGCGCGAGCTGACGGCGATTCAAATTACAGTCGTCGCCGGGCTTCTTGCGCTCGTGTGGGGAGGCTTGCGGCTGTGGGGCGCGGCTGGGCTGGCAGTCGATGATTTGCCGATTGCGTTTGCGCGCGAGTTTGAGCCTTTGGGATGGCATCCATCGTTTCTCTGGCGGTTTGCATACATGGTCGTGATAGCGACCGTGCTCAATTTTCTGATGTGGACGTGGGCGCAAGGAAGAATGTCGGCTGCGCATGCCGCAATCATCTTTAGTCTGGAGCCGGTCTTTGCCACCGCTTTTGCTGTCTGGATGCGAGGTGCGGGCGAATGGATGGGCGGGCGCGGAAACGTGGGCGCGCTGCTGATCTTTGCCGGTATCCTCGTTTCGGAAATTCGTTGGGCCGGACAGCCCCGAAGAGAAGCGCATCAATAAGAGAGATTGATGCCGCGAGCACAAGCAGGATTGCCCACGCTCCCGGCATCAATCTGAATTGTTAAGCAGGGCCGCTCTTTTTGTAGAGAGCTACGCAGCGCGCAAACTCGCGCGCGGGCGTGTCGCTGTTCGCGCCTGCATCAAGGCTTATTGTGTTCTGCCCGCCGCGCCGTTCGCGCAAAGCGCCCTCGGCCATCCCGGCCACCCACCAGAAAGCTCCGCGCGCACCGAGATGCTCGCGCACGCGCGCGAAGATGCGCGGATAGAGTTTGGCCGTATGCGCAAAAATCTTCTTTAGCGACGCAAAGCTCATGCGGTCGAGAAACAACTCGCGGCGCACGCGCTCGTCCAGGTGATGCAGCGCGGCCATCACTGCGTTGAGAGTCTCGTTGACTGAAGAGGGCGCGCTCTTTGGAGTCGGGCGTAAAAATTCCGCAAGACTTGCAATCGATGCCGCAGGCG
>CBDUCU010000178.1:0-7469 GCA_965365725.1 uncultured bacterium
AGGATAAATTCTTATGCTTTCCCGCCAATTCTTTTATAACCAGAAGGCAGGACCAAACTCTGTCTTGCATATCTATAGCAGCGTATTTCATCGGCACAAACGTTGCCCTTGTCATAGTCGCCATGCTTCTGAGCGACATCATCATCCTTTATCTCGCCGCCGCATCACCTTTCTGCGCCGCACGTTTTATTCAACAGCGCGCGTCAAAGGCCAAGTTCTTACAAGCGTTTCTCTCATCTATCCACGCCGCATTCTTCTGGCCTATTTCTGCGGTTCTCTTTCTTATCTCAATAAAGCAAACAGAGTCGCGCGCCGATAGGGAGAATCAAGAATTTGATACGGAATTAAGAATCACGCAAATCGAGCGTGAGGCAATTTCAGCTCTCAGCAAAATTGAAGAGCATCACACGGCGTTTACAAAGTCAGGCGACGAAAAGTTTCGCTTCTCGATCTTTCTCGCACGCGAAAGCATCATCAGGTTTACTGGGCTTGCGCGCGCCGCAAGCAAAGCAAATCTTGCCGCAAGCCCGACCGCGCGCGAACTTGAACTGTGCCGTCTGGCAGGCCGAAAGGGTAAAGACTTGCGTCTCGCAGGGCGTTGCGTCCATCGTCGCAACGTTCTTCGTCTGCTGCTGCAAAGAGACCGCGCGCGTAATGAGATGCTGCGCTCTTTGCGCGTGCTCCGCGACGATTGCACTTCTCTCTCGATAGAGAGCGGCGGACTTTTCCCGCAAGGTGGGTCTTGTGTCGAGTTTGCAGATGTATTTGAAATCATTATCAAGCTCTGCAAGGCGCTCGATGATCAGCGCGCCCTTGAAAGCTTGAATCATCTTCTTGATGCCGGATGCGCTCAACCGCCGTCTTCAAATTTTAAGCCTTTCGATTCTCAGACGACGCAGAACGCGAAAGGAGATTTATGTACAACACAAGCACCGCTCCACTCATCAGCCGACGCAGCCATGTCTTAGGCGGCGTGGTGGATAACAGACTTGCACAACTCCACGTAGCTCTTTCGCGCGACGACGAACGAGAATTTCGTCAGCGTCTGGCGCATGATGAAATGCTGCGGCATCCTTTCACGCGCCCGCTCTCGGCACGCGAGGCATTCCAGTCATTTGGTGCGCTCCTTGGCCTTTTGCCATCGGCAGCGGTCTTTATTCGCCTCCTCTGGCAAGTAAACGACCTCTCGGCCTTTTACTGGCTGCTGACTTTGGCTGGTCTAATGAACATTGTCTGCTGCGCCGTCGGGCGCAGCGCGGCAGCAAAGCTCTGGGATGCTTTAGAGCGCACGGAGGATTATGCTTTAGCCATACGGCTTTTCGTGCCCGCGCTTGTCGGCGCACTGTGGGGTCTGATGACGGGCGGCGTAGCCGGTCTTCTTTTCTTCGGCATCGGAGCCTTCTTCGGCTCTCTCATCGCTGCTATGGTCGGCGCTTTCGGCTTTACGCTCTACACATCTCTGCAACGCATGTTCAGTCGGGGTGGTATGATTGAGTCGCGTTATGCTCGATCAATAGCTCTTGCCGTCAACGGCCTGATCGTCGCGTTCATCCTTCTCGTTTTGTAAGCGATGAGCAGTTGATAGTGAGCAATAAAGAGCATAAATCTGCTCGCCGCCGACTGCTCATCGCTCACAGTTCGTAGTCCCGATGCTTCTCGCGCTGCTACTACTCTCTCTTTTCCTGCTTGTGCTGCTCGGCTTCTACGTCTTTGTGGCCGCGCCGCGCAGCCGCGCGCACCAGACTTTCGCAGCCTTTGTCGGATGTCTCGCACTCTGGACGACAAAAGACATTCTGATGTGGGGGTTTGAAGACGGCTCGCGCATTGCACATTGGTGGGCAGCCGTCAGTTTTGTGACAGCGCTTTTGTTGCAATACGCGCTCGTCATTTTTGCCTGGGTCTTTCCTGAAGACTCGCGTGTGCCGCGTGCGCGCGCCGCAGTTCTTTTTGCACCCGGCGCGGTGCTCGTCACTGCCGCATTTGCTGGGCGACTCTGGTCTGAAATCGTTTTTGACGGACGAGATTTTCAGATTACGCTCGCGCCGCTCGGTTACGTCTTTGGCTTCTACATCTACGCGCTCTTTATTTACGGGTTCACGCTTCTTCTCAAAAAATACCGGCAACGCCGCAATACCATTCAGGGCAAACAACTCGGCGCGATCATCCTTGCGCTTGTCGTCACGGGTCTGCTTAAAACGGCGGCAAACGTCGCGCTGCCGCTTGCGGGCGTTTACGCTCTGCTGCCTTTTAGCTCGACCTTCGTACTGGCAGGCGTTCTTATTTACGCTTACGCCATTACCAATTTCAAACTCTTCTCGCTTCAATCAGCGCTCGATCAATTCCGGCTCTTTCCCATTGCATACAAGGTTGCGCTCTCAATCGCGGCGGTCGCCGTATTGAGTTTCGCGTTGCTTCAAATCCCAATCGTCTGGTTGAGTTTCGGCCCGTCCACAAATGAAGCGTGGCGGCGCTATCTTGTCTTTAGCGTCGTCTCGGCTCTTCTGCCAAATCTCATTTTGGTCGCGCTCGTCATACGCGTTATCTCACGCCCCTTGCGACGACTGACCGAAGCTGCCGTTGAAGTGGCGGGCGGTTCTTACGGCGCACAGGTCAACCTTCAAAGCAACGACGAGGTGGGACTGCTGGCAGACTCTTTTAACGAGATGAGCCGCAAGATGGCTGAAGACATCGAACGTCTGCGCACACTTGGCGAGCAGTTTGCGCGTGCCGAAAAACTTGCCGCCGCCGGCACGCTCGCCGCAGGCGTAGCGCACGAAGTCAACAATCCGCTCGCGTCGATCTCTTCACTCGTACAAATTCTTCAGACGCGCCCGCTCGACAAAGAAAATGAAGCCGAGACGCGCGAGATGCTTCGCCTTATTCAAACTCAGATTGCGCGCATCACGCAGGTTCTGCGCGACATGACCGACTTTGCGCGCGCCCGCCCCACCGCACGCGCCACTGTTGACGTGCGCCGCACGCTCGAAGAGAGCATACGTCTCGCGCAGTTCGATAAAAGCTTTAAGCGTTTGACGGTGAGGAATGATTTTGACGAACGCGCGGCGGCTGTTTCTGCCGATGCCGATCAACTTCAACAGGTCTTTCTCAATCTTCTACTCAACGCGCGCGATGCGATGCCACAGGGCGGCACGCTCGAAGTAAGAACACGGTTTGATGAGGAGCGCGCTGAACTAAACGTCGAGTTTGCGGATACGGGACACGGCGTTGCGCCCGAGAATCTATCGCGCGTCTTCGACCCGTTCTTTACGACCAAGCCTGCGGGCGCGGGCACAGGTCTCGGACTCGCCGTCTGCTATGGCATCATCAACGCGCACGGCGGGCGCATCCATCTCGAATCGAACGACCGGCAGGGCACGCGCGTCCGCGTGACTTTACCTACAATTCAGAACGGAACAGATCGATGAGCACACAACCACTCGTCCTTGTCGCTGAAGACGAAGACCTGATGCGCGCAATCGTCAAAGGTCTTCTCGACACGGAAGGCTACCGGGTCGCCACTGCCGCAAGCGCCGAAGAAGCGCTGGAAATTTTTGCCGCCGAAGACGTAAGCCTCACGCTGACCGACATACGCATGTCAGGTATGGACGGGCTCGCTTTGCTTGACCGCATCAAGGATGTTGACCCGGAAGCTTTGGTCGTTGTGATGACCGCCTACTCATCGGTCGATTCGGCGGTCGCCGCGCTGCGCAAAGGTGCTTACGATTACGTGACAAAGCCATTTGTCAACGAAGACCTTTTGCAGTCCGTTAGAAACGCAGTTCGACAGCGCGAGCTTTTCCGCGAGAACCGCGCGCTCCGGCGCGAGCTTGACCGTCGTTACAGTTTTTCGGAGATCATCGGCACATCCGAAAGATTGCAGCGCGTCTTTCGCCTTGTCGAAAAGGTTGCGACGACCAATACGAACGTTCTCATCTATGGCGAGTCGGGCACGGGCAAAGAGTTGGTCGCGCGCGCCGTGCATCACAACAGCCCGCGCAGCTTGCGCCCCTTTGTCGCCATCAACTGCGGCGCGCTTCCCGAAACGCTTCTCGAATCCGAGCTGTTCGGCCACACCAAAGGTGCGTTTACCGGCGCGGTCAATGCGCGGCCCGGTCTTTTCCGTTCAGCCGAAGGCGGCACGATTTTTCTCGACGAGATTGGAGAGATCAGCCCGACGCTTCAGGTGCGGCTTTTGCGCGCCGTCCAGGAGCATGAGGTTACGCCCGTCGGGTCGAGCGCGCCCATACGCTTCGACGCGCGCATCATCTGTGCGACGAATCGCGATCTTGAAAAGGAAGTGTCAGAAGGAAGATTTCGTGAAGACTTGTTTTACCGTCTCAACGTGATTGAGATTCACTTGCCGCCTCTGCGCGAGCGGCGCGAAGACATCCCGCTTCTCGTCCGCCATTTCATCAAGCGCACAGCGCGTGAGCAGGGCCAAAACGAAAAGGCCGTTGACGCAAACGTGATGACGGCGCTTATCAATCACGCCTGGCCGGGCAACGTCCGTGAGCTGCAAAATGCAATTGAGCGCGCCTTCACGTTAAGCGGCGAGCAGATCGACCTTGAAAGTCTACCGCCGCGCATAGCCGAATCGGCACAAGGGCAACAACCTTTACGCGACCCCGACGGACTCAGGCCCACGCTTGACGAGATCGAGCGACGTTATATGTTTGAAACGCTCGCCGCCGTCAATCAGGACAAAGCGCGCGCCGCCAACATCCTCGGCATCGACCTTTCAACCCTCTACAGAAAACTCAAACGCTACGGCTCTTAATTTTCCAACAAACGTTAAGAGACGGATGCGTGCCCAACTCTTAACGTGCAGTACATCGAAAAGTAGTTAACTCTGGGCGCAGAGCTTGCAACTCCTGCGTTCGCTTAATCAAAGCCCTATCCAATGCTCCGCGCAATACTCGCGCACATAGCGCGGAACATCAGTTCCCTCTCTGAGCATTTCATCATCTACGGGAGCGCCCGCAACCTGCATCAGGGGAACAACGCCGGCCCACACCCCCGATTCGTAATCTTCTTCTTTGTCTTTCGGCGCGCCCGTTCTGACTTTGGCCGAAGCCTCCGTCAACGGCAGCGCCAGCACCATCGTCTCGTTCAACTCTTCCCTGTTGGGTCGTCTGACTTCGTCCCAACGACCGGGCATCACGTGCTCAGAAAATGCACGCAGGACTTCTAATTTCTCGCGCGTATCGGCGACGATTCGCGCGCGACCGAAGACGACGACCGAGCGATAGTTCATCGAATGGCTAAAGGCCGAGCGCGCCAGCACAAGCCCATCCAAAAGCGTCACCGTCACGCATATATCGATGCTTTCGCCGACCGTTGTCATCAAACGGCTTGTGGCCGCGCCATGAAAGTAGATGTTTTCACCGATGCGCGCGTAACCCGTCGGAATGACGAACGGCCTTCCGCCCGCGACAAAACCGACGTGACACACCAACCCCTCGTCGAGAATCGCATTGATGCTTTCACGGTCGTAGAGACCGCGCTCAGGATGTCTCCTGAGCGCGGTGCGCTCGGTCGGCTCTCTCTCTCCGCTCGTTGAAGGTTCTTGATTCGTCAATCTAACTCATCCTCTTGAGTATTGCGCCCAAACGTCGGATGCCTTCTTCGATCATCTCAGGCTGACTGTTTGAAAAGTTGAGCCGCATCATGTTCGGCTGCGGGTCGGCGGCATAAAACGATCCGCCGGGAACAAAGGCGACGCGTTCTTTGAGTGCGACTTCAAACACCTCTTCGCTGTTCATCGCTTTGGGAAGCTCGGCCCAAAGGAAAAGCCCGCCTTCGGGTCTTGTCCAGCGCATCCCGTCGGGGAAATTCTCTGCGAGACAAGCAAGCATCAGACGGCAACGCTCGCCATAGACTTTGCGTATCTGTGCCACGTGCGCGTCATAATCAAACTCTTCGAGCAGATGCGCAGCCGCTCGCTGCTGAATCGTGTTGGTGTGCAAGTCAGCAGCCTGCTTTGCAGGGACGAGCGCCGCGTAAATCTCTTCGGACGCGTGAATCCAGCCGATGCGCATGCCCGGACTCAAGGTCTTTGAGAAAGTGCTGAGATAAACAACAAGCCCTTCATCGTCGAGCGCCGCAATAGGCGAAAGGGCTTCGCCCGTATAGCGCAGTTCTCCGTAAGGATCGTCTTCAACAATGGGGATGCGGAAGCGTCTCGATATCTCAATCAGTCGGCGGCGACGCTCGTATGAAAGCGTTGTGCCCTTCGGGTTGTGAAACTGTGAGACGACGTAGATGAGCTTCGGTTTTTCGCGCGCGGTGATGATTGCACGCTCAATCTCTTCGACGCGCATTCCTTCATCGTCGCTCCCGATGGGCAAAAGCGTCGCTTCATAGCCATTGAAGACCTGTAGCGCCGCCAGATAACAAGGGTTCTCAACAATAACTGCATCGCCCGGATCGAGAAAGGCTTTGGCAACGAGATCGATGCCCTGTTGCGAGCCGCTTGTAATCATCACGCGGTCGGGCGCAGCTTCGATCCCGCGCTTGAGCATTCGCAAAGCGATCCACTCGCGCAATGGTCGCCATCCTTCAGTCGTGCTGTACTGCATGGCCTGCGCGCCCTCTTCCGCAAACACTCTTGTGTAGGCATGCGCCATCGCTTCAACCGGAAAACATTCGGGCGCAGGAAGTCCGCCCGCAAAAGAAATGACCTCCGGGTGCTCGGTGACTTTCAAAATCTCCCTGATGGCCGAAACACCCATGCGCTCGATCCTGCGTGCAAAACCAAGAGAGATTTGTTCCATCACTTGTGTGCTCATATTTGTTTTGTGACGGGCGGCGCAAGAGCGACGTGCGTTCGGTTGAGAGCCTCGCTATTTATCAATTGATGATATACGCTGCCCGGCCTCCATGTTTTCGGAATCCAACCGATCTAATTTTATCTCAGCATCCATAATAGCGCCGTGTCGGTCGTCACACTTCTGCGGTCTAAATCTTTTACTCAAAAAACATTCCGAACAGTCAGACGCGACCGCTCGTTTTCAAAGTAGCAGGAATTGGCCCGCAGAAAAGCTCCACTTTTTGATAAACTCGTAGTGCCATTTTTTTTAGACTGAGAGGAGTTCAAAAATTTGGCGAAGCATTCAAACAGCATCACCTTCGCCGCCGTCTCGGTTGACGGCGACTCAGGCGTGCCGCTTTATCGTCAGCTTTACGAAAATCTCCGACGCGCAATTCTCGCCGGACAAATTGCGCCGGGCACGCGTCTGCCTTCGACGCGCGAGATCGCCACAGAGCTCAAGCTTTCGCGCAACACCGTGATGAACGCGTTCGATCAACTGCTGGCCGAAGGCTACGTCGAAGGCCAGGTCGGCTCAGGCACATACGTCTCGCTCGCGCTACCGGACGAGCTTTTGACGGCGCGCGCGTCATCGAGCGGGGCTTTCCGTGCGGCGCGAAAGGGCAGAAAATTTTCTCGACGTGGAGAACTGCTGGCGACC